>DASZOW010000793.1:0-4974 GCA_035550615.1 Puia sp. | reverse complement strand
GCGTGACCACGGAAGAGAGCTTATTCGACGAAGTGACGTTCAGCTTGCCCGTGAGGATGTTGGTCATGAGTTTCGGGTTCAATACCGAAAAGCTCAGCGGCCCCCGGGCGCCGTCGGAATATTTTGGATTGGGGATGAACCGGAGGACCAGCGAGGTGCCGGGATAGCTGACCCATTTACCCAGCGGGAAGCTGCCTGCAGCGGTCGTGACGGTGGCGGTGGCGCTATCGTACCGGAAGGGGGTACTGTTCAGGAAGACTTTCGTATGCTCCTTATACAGGCTGTCGAAGCCCAGGGCTTCTACGACCACGGGAGAGGAGACATAGGCGGGGTAGGTCTTGAACCGGCCTTTGGAGGTAATGGGAGCATAGAGATAGAGGTTGCGTACGACCTCGCGCATCAGGGTCTGAGACTGGAGCACTTCGATCTCGTCCTCCACGATCTTTTTGGTGGAAAAGATATCCAGCTCGTTGAGCATCTTACTGTCGCCGGAACCTTTGTTCTCGTCTTTGATCAGCAGGTTGGCTTTAGCCTGGTAGACCGGTGGGGCCCATTTCAGGTATAGCATGCCGCCGGCGCCGAAGAGGATGAGCAAGAGGGCAAAAAAGGGCCAGTAAGGAACAAAGCGGAACCGGATAAAGCTGATCAGGTTGCTGTCCTTCTGTTCACGGATCATTTTATTCGATTTGATCATGGCCTGTCATTTTACGTTAGTAACTACAATAACTCCAAAGGAGAGGGCGGCAAGGACTACGGAAACCCAGGTAGCCGTGTTGCTTCCGCTGCGCACCTTGGCCTTATTGGGTTCGACGTATACGACATCGTTGGACTGCAAATAATAATAGGGAGATGTGAAGAGGTCCGAGGAGTTGAGGTCTAAGCGTTTGACGACCTTACGGCCGGGTTCTTCGCGGATCACAAGGACGTTGTCGCGGCGGCCGTTGATCGTGATATCGCCCGCCATGCCCAGGGCTTCCAGCAGCGAGATCTTCTCGCTGGGTACCGGGATGACCGCCGGATGCCCGACCTCACCGAGTACGGTGACCTTGAAATTCAGCATACGGATACTGACAATGGGGTCGATCAGGAGCTTGCGGTCGTTCAACATGTGAGTAAGCGAATCGGTCAACTGGTCCTTGGTGAGCCCGGACACATGGATATCGCCTAAAATAGGAAAGGAGATATCGCCGGTCTTGCTGACGAGATAACCGCCGGCCTCGTTGCGTGTACCGGACAACGTTGTGGCGGCCACGTCCTCGCGGTTGGCGACGTTGAAAGCAGAGGAAGCGTCCTGGTTAAGGCTGCTGACCTGGATGCCAAGGATGTCATTTGGCTGGATAATGGTCTGGGGGACGGCGGCAGACGCCCGAATGGCCCCATCTGTCTGATCTTTGAAATAAATAGCTTTCTTGGTATTGATGCAGGAGGAAAGCCCCCAACATAGAATACTTAAATACAACAACTTCTGTGGCCAATTGTCCAGGCTGATCACCATACATTAAGCATGAGTTAAGGAATCTAAGTATAGGGCAAGCAAGTGGCTGCTTCAGTAGGATGGAAATACAGATAAAAGGGATGCTATACCTGACCTGTACATGTCCGAATAGTATGCCAAAAGCTTAAATGGGGATATCTATTCGTTTATGGTCGGGAATGCCCTTTTTAAAAGGCCGCCGCTGCATAGTTAATGGCAAATATTTTCCCATTTTCTTAACGTTTCAAGGCGGTGGGGAATTTTTTGGACAACTCCCGTGAAAGCCTGGCGTTCTATTGAATCAGGTGAATCGTATTGGCCGTTATGAGGCTTCTCAACACACTTTGCGTTTGTTCTACACGGATGGTCCGGGAGTAGTGCGGCAGATCGGGCAGCGACGTAAAGATGTCGTTATTCATGATGCGGACGTCTTTGACCGGGTTGGTATTGCTCTGGATCAGGATACCGGCGGTGACGTCATAATTTACCGTATCGGTAGCCGAATGCAGCTGGTTGCCGGTGATCACATAAGAATGCAATTGGGTCGCCGGATATTCCACGCCGCGGACGATGATGCCATAGGTGTAGTTCACCAGTGTGTTGTTGGTGATGACGGCATTGCTGATATCGCAGCGGATGCCATAGTTGGTGCGATGCGGTGAGCCATCGCTGTTGGCGATACCGGGAACGAGTGAACAATCGAGATAGTTATTCGAGATCAGGGTGGTGCTGGAATCGTTAGGATAGGTCGTCCGGGGGGAGAGGTTATAATGTTCTTCCGCGAAGTGCCGGGTAGTATTGCCCGTAATGGTCCAACCATAGCCGGTGCCGAACACAAAACCATCCATGGGCCGGTGTGTAACGAGGGCGCTCATGGGGCCGGCGCCCGTATAACCGTCGGCTGTATTGTTGGTGACCGTGATATGATAACAACGGCCATTGGGATTGTCATAGCACCACAGGTAGACGGCGGGATCGGTGTCGTCTTTGGCGTTGTCATGGCCAAGCGGCGAGCCGAAAAAATTCGAGTTCACCGTAAAGTTGGTGATCCCCTGGGCGCCCAGGGCGGTGCTGAAGCCGTTGAAATAACAGCCGCTAACGGTAATATTAGATAGATTCTGGGCGCCGGTACCGGTGATGAACAACCCGCGGGTCTGCTGGGTGATCAGGCCATGGGTACTTTGGAGGGAGAGGTTCTTGACCGTGAGCCCGGAGCTGGCGGTATAGGCGTAGATATAGAGGAGGGTGGACCCGGTATTGAGACTTGTCGTGATCACGCTGCTATTGCCGTCGCCATAGACGGTCAGCGATTGGGTGCCGCTGCATTCAAAGCGCAGGATGTCGCCGCTATTATCGACCGTATTGCAAAGATAGGTGCCGGCGGGGAAATAGACGTTTGCCTGCTGTTCATGCGCGGCCTTCATGGCGTTGTTGATGGCCTGGGTGTCATCGGTAACACCATCGCCTTTGGCCCCGTAGTCACGAACACTGAGGCTCGGCGGTGCGGGCCGGAACAAGAAAAGGATCAATGATAATACTATATACATAGGGATTCTGGAACTTTCCTGGAACTTTCAAAGGCGTAGCCCCTCCCGGTAACAGACCGTCATCGGGGGGCATAGGCATCATCAGCCCGCTCCATTATATAAAATATGGTGCCAAAATGCGGTGAGCTTCATGGGGTTTACGTTAAATTTGCCCGCAATCAGAAATTGTTATATGTACAAGCTTCTTTTCTTTTTGTTTGCCGGCTTGTCTTTGACGGCCAGATGCCAGTCCGACGATCCACTTTCCTATGTGAAGCCCATCATCGGCACGCAACGTATGGGGCATACTTATCCCGGCGCCACGTATCCGTTTGGGGCGGTGCAGCTCAGTCCGGACACAGATACGATCCCATACGATCAAAATGGCAAGTACAACCCCGACGTCTATAAGTACTGCGCCGGTTACCAATATGACGACAAGACCATCGTCGGGTTCAGCCATACCCATTTCAGCGGGACGGGGCATTCCGATCTTGGAGATTTCCTGATCATGCCGACAGTTGGGGAGTTGAAGCTGAACCCGGGTGTGGCGAATCAACCACACAGCGGATACAGATCGGCGTTTAGCCATGCCACGGAAACCGCCGAGGCCGACTATTATAAGGTAAAGCTGGAAGATTATAATATCTGGGCGGAGCTGACTGCGACGACGCGGGTCGGTTTTCATCAGTATACTTTTCCCGCCAGCGATCAGGCGCACATCATCCTGGATTGCATCAGCGGGATCTATAATTATGAAGACAAGAATGTCTGGACCTATATCCGGGTCGTCAACGACACGCTTGTCACGGGCTATCGGCAGACGAGCGGCTGGGCCCGGACGCGGACGGTCTATTTTGCGATGAGCTTTTCGAAGCCTTTTTATCAGTACGGGAGCCGGAAATATGACCGGAAACAGGTGTATCACGGCTTCTGGGGGCATTTTGATGAGCATCACAATTTTCCCGATATAGCGGGCCGGCAGATCAGGATGTATTTCGATTTCCGGACGGCCGCGTCGGAGAAGATCAAGATCAAATTCGCCTTGTCGCCGGTGAGCACAGCGGGAGCCCTGCTCAATCTGCGGACGGAAGCGCCCGGCTGGGATTTCGAGGCGGTCCGCCAACAGGGGCAGGATGCGTGGCGCAGGGAGCTGAACAAGGTGCGGATCGAAGCCAGCAAGGCCGATAAAGAGAATTTCTATACCTCCATGTACCATGCCTTCATCAATCCCACGGTGTATATGGATGTGGACGGTTCTTACCGGGGGCTGGATCAGCTCGATCACAAGGCCGATGGTTTCGTGAATTATACGACGTTCTCGCTTTGGGATACGCATCGGGCGTTGCATCCGCTGTTCAATATCCTGGAGCCGGCGCGCAATGCGGATATGATCCGGTCCATGCTGGCGCATTATGAACAAAGCGCGGAACACATGCTGCCCGTCTGGTCGAATTCCGCCAATGAGAACTGGTGCATGTCGGGGTACCATGCCGTATCCGTCATTGCCGATGCTATTGTCAAGGGAAATACCCCGTTCGATCCGAACAAGGCGCTCGATGCCTGCATCGTCACTTCGAACCATCGCAGCTTCGAAGGGCTGGGGTATTATATCGACAAGGGATATATCCCGGCGGAGAAGGACGGCACTTCGGTGTCTACGACGCTGGAATATGCGTATGACGACTGGGCCATCGCGCAGGCGGCGAAGAAGCTCGGCAGAATGGATGTCTATGCTGTCTATAGCAAACGGGCGGAGAACTACAAGAATGTCTGGGATCCTTCCATCCGCTATATGCGGCCGCGACTGGCGGACGGCAGCTTTCGCAAGGATTTCGACGTGCTCAGCACCAATGGACAGGGTTTTATCGAAGGCAATGCCTGGAACTACAGTTTGTATATCCCCCACGAGCCCGATACGCTGATCAAATTATATGGCGGCGACAAACAGTTCGTCCGTCATCTCGATTCCTT
>DASZOW010000792.1:0-3896 GCA_035550615.1 Puia sp. | reverse complement strand
TCCGCACTGAATTGGATTTGCCCGAGCTTGTTAAGCTTGAGGCCTGCTTCAGCGGAATAGCCGAACTCATCGATATTATAGACTGTCTGCATATTGTATTTGATCCCCGCACCTATCGTAAGGATCTTGCCGATCGTATGCTGGGCCTTACCTTCCAGCGTGTAAAGCTGATAGCTGTCGTTATCCGCGGCGGAGGCATTCAATTGCAGGGTGAACTTGTCGAGAAAAGCCGTTTGGCTGACCGTCAGGTTGCGGGTATTGAAATAGGTGAACCCCGAATCGGCGGCCTTATTATAGAACTGGGTATAGATCACCGTAGTATTCATGAGTAGCTTATCCACCTGATAAGACCAGGTTGAATTGCCGACCAGTGTATAGAACAGGTTCTCGGTGTATTCGCTATTGCCCAATTTGGTGATCTGGCTGCTGGGAAAATAGCCCAGGGACAGCACCGGCCAGTTTCGACGGCGAAAGGTCGCCTGGATGCTTTTGAAGACCGTGGTACTCCGGTATTCCTGGCTGATCAAGGGGTTGTTGAAGTCATTGGTGTTGGCGCCGACCATAAGGTCGAGCTGTTTTTTAAAGAGCAATTGATCGATGCTCGCGCTCCACGCGGTCTGCGCCGAGCCGTCCGTGAAGATGCTAAAGGACTGATAGTTCACCGCCAGGTGTTTATACGCCGCTTTGATGCGGGTCTGGGTCTCAGGGAAGAAAGCATTGCCTTTGATGGACCAGGCTTCATTGCTGCGATCGCCGAATCCAAAAAGGTTCGAGCCAGGGCTATGTCCTTTGGCTGTATCATTATTATATCCCGGGGAGGAAGACTTGGCCACTTCGCCGGTGAATAGAATATTTTTTGTGAGATGATAATTCCCCTCCAGCGTCATTCCCATGAGCGCCGTGGCAGGCGCGACAGTCGCCGGTGAATCGATTACAGTCGTGCCATAGAGCTGCCGGCGGCCGTTGAAAAAGGTCAGGATGACGTTGTTTCCGTTCTTTAATCCTTTGCCTATCCGGAATATATCCAGGTATTGATGCGGTTCATTGGGCTGTTGGATCACGAAGTCGCGGAACCGGTAATCGATGGTCCCGACGGCGACGGCATAATAATAGTTGGGATTATATTCGGCCTGTACGCCATTGACAGAGATATTTCTTGCCGAAAGCTCGGAATAGTTGACGACGCTGCGGCCTACGCTGAACGACTTGACTGCCATCAATGCTTTGTAGCCTTTGGGCAGAGAGGAATCGCTCAGGCCCAGTACCGGCAATTCTTTACGTACCTGCTCGGGATTATCCAGCTTGCTGATGGCGGCCAAATCCTCGCTGGTTGCGAACTGAGATTTTTGGTGAGATAGCTGAAGCAGGCGTTCGATCTTGTCGATCTCCCTTTGCAATGAGTCTGCATCATGACGTGTGACTGCCCGGATAGAGTCCAGTATGTCGTCGTTTAACCGTGCAGAGTCGGACTTCCTGCCTGCTGCTGCGGCTTCTTTATCTTCCACGGCTTTCTGGATGAGGGAGGGATTGCGTCCATAGCCTTGCAGGCGATTTAGCTTTTGCCAGTCCGTCTTCAGCACCCGTTGGAGGCTGTCCAGGAGTTTCTGCGATGGCAGGTGCTGCAGATAGGCGCGGCGGATCTGATCCCGGAGCATTTGAGCGAATGCATTGTTATTGTAGGAGAAGTTGAGATCGGAATAATTCCGGAATAGGGAAGAATTGCTAAAATGGTTCGTCAGAAAGATCCTAAAGGGATATTCACCTTTGACGAGTACGTCGAGCCAGGTTTGGATCGTATGTACGTAGATATTCTGTTCGTTGTAGGGCGTATCGATCCGGGAATAATAGTTCAGGTTGTATAGGACGTTGCCGTGTATTTGCAGGAATGGCGGACGTTTTGCCGGCGCCGGTGTGGGTGGCGGCGGCGGTATGGTCTTAGTGGCGGGCGAATTTGCGGAATCAGGTAGTATAGGGATGAATACGATGGCTTTACACGAGGTCCTGTCGAGCGACGGCATAAACTTCTGCGGTTCGCGGCGCTCGATACTGTCCACTCTCGCCAGGGATGAAGCCGGCTTCGCCGGCGCCAGGGTGTTCGTGGATGCGGGGGTCTTTTTCTTCCCCGGTTGGATATAGCGGTTTAGGGTCGACCGGGCAGAATCCTGTTTGGCTTTGAGCCTGCGTTGGTTGTTCGACAGCTGGGTTTGCAGCTGTTGCTGCGGCTGCTGTGACGATGGAACCTGGGCCCGGGCTGTCATGGCGGCAAAGAAGAGCAAGGATAATATGGTGACCAGGTTTTTCAATGGTTTGTTTGCTTGATCATAGCCTTCAGCTCTTCGACCTCTGCTTTCAACGTGGTCAATTGCCGGCCCTGCGTTTCCAGTAGTTTATTTTGTTCTTCGAGTTTGTTTGCCTGGTCGATATTGTAGAGCGTCAGTTCTTCAATCTTTTTTAACAGGGCGGCCTGGTTGGCGCCGACGTCGAGCCCCTGTTTTTGGATCTCTGCTGCGGCGGGGATGTCGGGCAGGTGATGTTCTTGCTTGAGATAGGCGGCTACTTCGGACAGCGGTTTAAGTTGATAGGCGCTGTCGAATACGTAGTCGGGCCAGTCTTTCCTGCCGGTAAGTGTTAGCTTTTGGGCGGTTATAGGGCCGTTGATGGCTAGCGAGGAGCGGATGAGGTTGTCAGCAGCGAGGCTGGAGGCGCTGCGATAATACAGATTGCCGTCGGCGTCGCTGACGAGCACATTGGTTTTCGTGCTGTCTTGGGTGAGGCCGGCGAAGCGGACGGAGCCGGTGGTATGGAGTTGGGCGGTGGGGGTGCTGGTGCCGATGCCGATCGCATTCATGAAATAGTTCGGTTTGTCCAAATATGGCGATAACCCGACATTGTCGACGCCGGCATGCTTGAGATAAAAATAGTTGTAGATATGTTCGTCCTGATATTTGCTTACATAGGGATAGGGGTTGACCAATCCTTCAGCATCATTATTCAAAACATAAGCGATATCCTGTAGATTGGCAAACCCGCCGGGTGTTGGCGTGATTGTAACTTTCAATTCGGTCAACCAATTCGGGATGTTCACATCAACTTCATACAGTCCGGCATCGGCGTTATTGAGACTAGTATCGCAGATATAGGGACCAAACGAAGTACCCTGATAATTGATAGCCGTAACAGATACCCTTTGAGGCAATCCGTCTGGCCAAAACGAAAAGTACATCCGGCCACTCGAATAAGCGACCCCATTGGCGGATGTTAACTCGTCGGCTGGGAATACGATATCAATAAAGGTAGAACCATCGGGCTCCGTAGTTTTAGTCGTATGTAACCGGACATTGTAATTGTAGAGGATGTCATCCAACCTTGAAATAAAAGGACTGTTTTCGCGATAGTTATGAAATCTGGGTATGAAGTAATCATATAGGACGGCATTCGTGCCGATCAGATTTCCGGTTTGGGTGATCGTGGCATTGCCGATATTGGCGCTGCCATTAACCTGTAAGCGATTCCCATTGTCCGTGGATGACCCGAGAATAAGGTTGCCGGAGGTGGCAAGGGTGGCTCTTTGCTGGCCACCGGTGTACAGGTTAAAAGGCTGGTTGTCTTTGGTTCCCAAAACGCCAGGTGCTCCGAAGGCATTACCGCCTTGTATCCATGAGGGGGGCAGGGTCATGGTATCCGCACCGATCAAATACATACTGTCATTGAGCTTTTGTGTTCCGCGTTTGAAGATCGTACGGCCTCTACCGGTGTTAAAGAGGAATCCAGGCACGTTCTGCGTATGGTTCTCGATGATCAGCTCGGAAGAGTCGCAGCTGGTTAGCTTGATGCTGTCGGCGGTAATCGTATAAACGTTTTGGGCGGTCAGGCTGGCGCCGCAAGCGATTAATAAT
>DASZOW010000791.1:0-5714 GCA_035550615.1 Puia sp. | reverse complement strand
AGCTCGTGAAGCGCAATCTTCATAGACGTCCCCTTGGCCGTATCCGGCGTGGCGGCGGGTTTTCCCGCAAACGCATCTACGATGAACTGGTAGTTGAAGACCGTATCGGACCCCTGGCGTAAGACCTTGGCCGTCAGATCGCTTAGATGTATTTCTCTAATGTCCAGGTTGTTGTGCAGCAACCCAAGCATCCGCAGCTGTACGTCGACGAGCCCGGCGGAAAGTAAGGTATCGCGGTGCCGGTCCTCGATATAGACATCCTTGAGCGTCACCGACCGGAAAAAGCTGATGGCCAGCCCGCCCACCCGGACACGCGTGTTCAGCTTGCGGCTCAGATATTTCTCCGCCTTACTCCGGGCGATGTTCTGGACCCACGGCGTCTGGATCAGGATAAACACAAGCAGCAGGATGATCAATATGGTCAGTACCGTCTTGAGCAGGATACGCGCCACCCTGCGCGGAAGCGATCTGCGGCCGGTTTCCCCCCTCTTTCCGCCCCACAGGAAATGCGCCGCCCTGCGCGGAAGCGATCTGCGTGGCCGGGAGTCAGAAGGTCTGGCACTCATAAATTATAATTCAGTGTAATGCTTAAGTTAGGACAATAACGAATGCTTTCAAAATACAGACCATTTCCTAAGGGACACACTTACCCGCGGGTAGAACCGCTATTTGGGGAAAGTATTGTCCATCAACGGTTTTGTTCCGTTTTTTCCCCAAAGTCGTAACGATTTTTCTACAAGCCGCATCCCTCGCCCGCTCTTTCCCGTTTTGATACAGGCGGTTAACATTCTGGCGTCCGTTTTGTCGTAAAATCCGTACAAAAATCGGGTATCATGCTGAAGCAAGTGCAAACGCAAAAGCAGCAACACACTATTTTGCCGCAACAGATCGAGT
This sequence comes from Puia sp., assembly GCA_035550615.1. Lineage (GTDB taxonomy): Bacteria > Bacteroidota > Bacteroidia > Chitinophagales > Chitinophagaceae > Puia. The sequence continues at coordinate 4,820 of DASZOW010000791.1, read as the reverse complement.
TATTGAACCTATTTCATTTGAATACCCTGGAGCTGGAACAACGAATACAGGACGAATTAAGCGAGAACCCCGCACTGGAAGAGCTGACCTCCGGCGAAGACACCGGAACGGATAAATACAACAAAGAGGCCGTGCAGGACTTTCAGAACTGGGAAGAATATGGCTATGACGACATCCCCGACTATAAGACCGAATACAACAATTATATCAATACAGAAAAGGTTCCCGAGAAACCCATCGCCGAAGTCCCCGATTTCCGCGATGAGCTCAAGAAGCAATGCCGGTTCCTGGATGTCCTGGAAGAAAAATATTACTTATTTGATTTTCTCGTCGATTCCCTTAACGAAAACGGATTCCTGGAACAGGATCTCGACGAGCTGGCCTCCGAGATCAGCTTCAAGAAAAAGGTCTGGATCGAACCAGAAGAGCTGGACGAATGCCTGCAGATGATCCGCGAGCTCGAGCCATTCGGCGCCGGCTGCCGGAACGTACAGGAGTTCATGCTCCTCCAATTGAAGCGGATGAACGTCAAGCGGCCGGACGTCAAACGAGCCATCGATCTCATGGAGAATCATTTCCACGATCTGCGCAGCTGCAACCTCGAGAAGCTGAGAAAACAGCTCGGCCTCGAAGACGACGAAATTCGTATCGTCCTCAACCTCCTGGCCCATCTAAACACCAGGCCCTTCAATCCCGAGACCAGCAGCATCCAGGCCAACCCGTCCATCCTGCCCGATTTCGTCATCCTGGATGAAGGCGACAACCTCGAGCTGGCCCTCTATCGCCAGCGCAGCAGCAATCTCCATATCAGCCAGTCCTGGATGGAGATGGTCCAGCAGACCTCGCAGAACAGCACCACGGACCGGTCTACACGCCAATACCTTCGCAGTAAGCTGTCTTCCGCCCAGTGGTTCATCAATGCGATCCAGCAGCGCGAGAACAACATGCTCAAGATCATGCGGGCCATCGTCGACATGCAATACGATTATTTCAAGACCGGCGACATCCTCCAATTGAAGCCCATGAAGCTCAAGGACATCGCCGACAAGGTCAAGGTCGACATCTCCACCGTCAGCCGGCTTACCTGCAACAAATATGCAGAGACCCCGTTTGGCACCATCCTGCTCAAGGACCTGTTCACCGAAGGCATCGTCAACCAGGAGGGCACCAATATCAGCAACAAGGTCATCCAGAATATCATCGGCGAGGTCATCGAAGCCGAGGACAAAAAATCGCCTTACACCGACCGCCAGCTGGTGACCATCCTGGCCGAACGCGGCTACTCCATCGCCCGCCGCACCGTCGCCAAATACCGCGAGCTGATGAACATCCCCGTCGCCCAGGTCCGCGGGCTATGGAACTGACCAGGCGCCGCCGCACCACGCAGCCCGACATCCGCATCCCACCGGCCACCGCCACCGCGCCACCCCGCGCCGCTCCCCACCCGCTCGACGACCCCCGCGGCATCCAGCCGTCCATCTGCCCGCACCGCACCCCCGCCGTCCGACCAACCGCGCCACCACCGCGCCGGGAACTCCCCCGTCCCGCCCCCCGTCCCCCCGGCGGACCGCATTGGCACGGAAGTTTTAATCGTCTACTAAAAAACTCTTATTATGAGATCGATCTGGACAGGGGCAATCGGTTTCGGCCTCGTAAACATCCCCATCAAACTGTACAGCGCCACCCAGGGCAGCGAGCTCGACCTCGACATGCTCGACAAAAAGGATCACGCCAACATCAAGTATAAAAGAGTCAATGAAAACACCGGCAAAGAAGTCCCCTGGGACAATATCGTCAAAGGCTACAAGCTGGACGACCGGTATGTCGTCCTGACGGACGAGGACTTTAAAAAAGCCGCCCCCGAAAAAACCAAGATCATCGAGATCAAAGAGTTCGTCGACGCATCCGAGATCGATGGCATCTACTACGAAGTGCCTTATTATCTCGAACCCGATAAGTCCGGCGGCAAAGCCTACATCCTCCTGCGCGACGCCTTGCAGAAAAGCGGCAAGGTCGGCTTCGGCAGCTTCGTCATGCGCAACAAGGAAGAGCTGGCCCTGATAAAACCGCTGGAAGACGTGCTGATCCTCAACCGCATCCGCTGGGCCCAGGAGATCCGCTCACCCAAAGAGCTCAATATTCCCACAGGCGAAAGTAAACCCGCGGAGATGAAGATGGCCCTCGAGCTCATCAAACAGCTGTCCGGCCCATTCGAGATCGAAAAATACAAGGACACGTACTCCGACGAGCTGTTGAAGCTGATCAAGGCAAAAGCCAAAGGCAAAGCCCCGCGAGCCCCGCTGCGCGTCGTACATTCCACAAAGAGCACCGACCTGCTTTCGCAGCTCAAGGCAAGCCTTGGCAAAAAGAAGGCTAGCTAGCTGAGCTCCTTTGCCTCCTTCTTCAGGATATACACCGCCGTCGAATTGGGCCGGACACTTCGTCCGGAAAATTCCGCGTACGCCTTTGTAAACTCCGCCCCATAATAAAGGATGATAGAGGAATAATATACCCATGTCAGGATGATGATGATCGACGCGGCCGCGCCATAGATGATCCCTATCCGCGAATTTCCGAGATACAACCCGATCAGCAGCTTGCCGACCATGAACAGCACTGCCGTGAATAGCGCCCCCACAAACGAGTCCCTCCAGCTGATGATCGCGTCCGGCAGAATGCGAAAGATGATCATGAACAGCAGCAGGATCGCACCCAACGCCAGCACCAGGTTCACCGCATAGAAAAGATAAACCGTAAAATGCGTGAAATACTGTTTTAGAAAATCCCCCAGCAGATCCATCAGCGAGTTCACCACCAGTGAGACCATCGAGATAAATCCAAACGCCACGATCAGCGAAAAAGAGAGCAGCCTGTTCATCAGAAATTTAAGCCAGCCCTTTTTCGGTTTCGCGAGGATGCACCACATATAATTTATCGATCCCTGGATCTCCGTAAAAACCCCGGTGGCCCCGATGATGAGGATGACCCCGCCGATAATGGCCCCGGCCATCGTATGATGCGAGCCTTGAATATTGCGGATAATGTCCTGGATCTGCTGCGCCGGGTTCACTCCTACCAGGTCTTTTATCTGGTGATAGATGCGGCCCCTCGCCGCCTGCTCGCCCCAGATGATGCCGGCCAGCGAAATAGCGACGATCACAAAAGGCGCAATCGAAAAGATCATGGAATAGGACAAAGAAGCCGCCAGCTTGAACCCATTATCATTATTGAAATCCACGGCAGCCTTCTTCATAGCCTTCCAGCAGGTCGAGAACTTGAAGTGCTTCATGGTGTCACAAAGAACAGAATTATGCCAGCCTTTAAGCCCGCTTCTGTAGAGTTTATTCCCCATTTCAACCCACCGACAACGATTATCCGCTGGAAAAAATCTGGCAAGCATTTTTCAATACTACCTCAGACACTATAGATTCCTAACTACTAAAAATTATAATTTATGAGCGGCTTACTTTATTTAATAGCAGTAATACTTCTGATAGGCTGGCTTTTGGGTGTATTCGTGTATAGCGTAGGTGGATTGATCCACATATTGATCGTATTGGCCGTGATATCCCTGATACTGGGTATCATCAGGAGAGCCTGACCGGCATGTTTCGGGGTAAATGGTCCTGTGAACCAGGGCCACGAGGCCGGTCGATGGACCGGCTCTTTTTATTCATTCTCATCCATCATGAAAGAACTTAGATTTGCCTCCCCTCTTCGAACCGCCGCGATCCTCATCATCCTGGTGATCTGCTTCGTTATCCTCTCGTGGGCGCAGGATGTCATCGTCCCTCTTTTATTCTCCGTGATCTTCTCGAGCATGCTGTTCCCCCTTTGCTTCCGGCTGGAGAAATGGGGCTGTCATAAAGGTGTAGCCGCTTTTGTTTCCGTGCTCGTCGCCGGCATAGCGTCCGCTTTATTCCTTACCGTCGTGGCCATGCAGGTGATGCATTTGGTGGGACAGGGACCCCAGTTCGTCGAAAAGCTTTCCATCCTGGCGGATAAGGCAGAGAACGTCATAGCCGCCCGTTTCCATATCGAAAAATCCGCGCAGGCCGATCACATCCACATGATGCTGAACAAAGCCCTGGAGAACAGCAGCGCCTATTTTTCATCCGGCATCAGCTTTACCACCAACCTGGTCTCCCAGTTCCTCCTGATCCTGCTGTTCAGCTTTTTTCTCTTGTATCTGCGCGTGTTCTTTCTCGAATTCTTCTACAAGGCATTCGCCTCCTCCGAAAAAACCCTGATCGATGAGACCATGCAGAAGATCTATACCGTGATCCAAAACTATTTGTTGGGATTGCTCAAGGTGATCTGTATCATCGGCGCCCTGAACTCCATCGGGCTTTGGTCGCTGGGCATCGAGTCGCCCCTGTTCTTTGGTTTCCTGGGCGGTCTGCTGGTGGTGATCCCTTACATCGGCATCCTCATCGGCGCGGCCCTTCCCGTCCTGGTGGCGCTTGTCACCAAAGACTCTTACTGGTATGCCGTGGGCGTGCTCGGCGTCTTTCTTTTTGTGCATATCATGGAGGGGAATGTCATCACCCCCTATGTCGTAGGTTCCAAGGTCAGCATCAACCCCCTGGTCGCCGTATTCTCCTTATTGTTGTTCGGTAAGTTGTGGGGCCTGTCCGGCCTGATCCTGGCCCTGCCGGTAACGGCCATCTGCAAGATCATCTTCGATCTGCTGCCCGGCTTCAAGGCGGTGGGATTCCTGTTGGGCAAACCGCAGAAGTATCATTTCAAACGATATAGCATCCTCCACGCCAAGCTCCATAGCCAGTTGGATAGCCGCGGCGCCCCCGGCGCCGCGCCCC
>DASZOW010000790.1:0-6253 GCA_035550615.1 Puia sp. | reverse complement strand
AAGATGGGCTGCACGTTCCTGGTCTTCCCCACCCCGCCGCAACAGCCATCCTTGAATAGCCCAGTAGACGATATTGGAACCATCTTCGTCGCCGATATTGACGTCGGCATGGAAATCGAGAAACAAATTCAACGCCAGCAGGTATTTTTCCTGTTGTACGGCGATGTGCAGGCAATTGTAGCCGCGGCGGCAACGGATGTTCGGGTCGGCGCCTTTGTCCAGCAGGTAGCGCAGGAGCACCAGGCGATCTTCTTCCGAATCGAAACCGTAAGACAACAATGCCTCCATCAGCAAGGGCATCCAGGAGCCGCTGTCGACGAAGGCATTTACGTCTATATAATTTTTTTCTACCAGGTTTTGAACCTGGCTTGTCTCTCCCCTGGCGATTGCAAGGGAGAGTTCGCTCCACACGGAAGCGGGAATCAGTTTTGGCATGGCAATCATACCAAGAAGGTACGAAATATTAGCGATAATTGCAATATTGCCATGCGGCGCGGGCAGGGCCGGCCGGGCACCGGGTTGGGATAATCGGCAGGATCTATAATGCGCAGATGATCTTGCCCACGACGATCCTGGATTTGGCCATTGTCCGATCTTCCTTGCCGGTGAGGTATATGATATTGTTCTGGACGGCGCCGAGGCGTGGCATCGAGGTTGGGATGTCTCTATTGCTATACAAGGACTTACGCGTGTATTTGCCTGAGATCATATCCAGATCGACGACATAGCAGGACGAACGGCCAAAATCGGTCAGGCGTTTGATCTTCTTTCCCGGCTGGAGGACATCCGCATTCTTATCGTTGTCGTTGAAGAAAAGTTTAGCCGTCCTGCCGACGGCGAGGCTGCTGAAGCCCGCATAGAAGGGTCTATTGTCTATGGGAACAAAATAGCTGGGAGTGGGAAACATATTGACCATGCTCATGGAATTGCCAACGATTATTTTTTCCACCTGGTTCTTTGGCACCACGTGAAGCCAGTCGATCTTCCCGGCCAAGGATATCTTCGCCATATAGATATCACCACAGGTATATATCTCACAGGTAGTAGTCTCGTAGGTGTCACGGCCGATGCTGCTCATGGTGCTGGAATAAGATTGAAGCGCTTTGTCGAATCTTTCCGCCAGGATGACGAGGCCGTTGTCGGGGGTCGTATAGAAATTCCGGAAGACGAGGTTGGCGGCCAGGCCGGCGGCGGCGGCGTCGCCCTTGTTTTTAGATCTTTTGTCATCGTCGTCGTCTTCGACCTGGGAGATCAACGAGGTATTGAGGTCCATTTTTGTGGAGACGAGAACGTTGCCCGTAGCGGGGTCGAGACGTTGAACGAGCATGCCGTCGATCCCGCGTTTCTTTTTCTCATTGCTATAGAAGGCGGCGAGAATCAGCTCGTTCTTCAACTGCTTGATCTTGCCCGTGACGAGGTATTTGCCATCGATATCCGTGACGAGCTCCCTGATCATTTTGCCGTGCAGGTCATACAGCCGGATATTATAATTCTTGAATACAAGGTTCTTATCCTTTTTCTTTTTTCCTTCATCATACTCATAGATGCGGCCGACGAGGATGGCATTGCCGGCGGAGGTATAGACGAAATCCTCGACCTGGAAGGTCTTGGGGTCGAACTCATTGGTGATGGCGAAGGGTTTACCCACGGGATGGAGCGATGCATCCATCATCTTGATCTCGTACCGGTTTTGCGCTTTGCCGGTGTATGTCCCCGTTAGAATGATCCTGGAGCTGTCTTCGTTGAGGCCGATGGCATAATCGATCCTTTCGTTCTTGTCGAGCTTCTCCCAGGCATAGACCTGCTGCCAATCGCCCTTGAGCCCGCCAGAGCCCTTGTCGATCTCGGCGGCGTAGAGATAAAGCGAGTTGTCCTTTTTGGAGAAATCGGTGGCAAAGATGTAGAGCTTATCCCGGATGAAAAATAAGCGATCGAACTGTTTGCCTTTGAGGTCATGGTCGAAATCATTGCGATACTGCTCCGTCATCATTGGGGAGAGCTTGACGAGCGTGCTGGATTTGCGCGGTGTGCTGAAATAACCCCGGATCTCGTGTGACTCTTCAAGATAGATGCCGGAGGCGTCGGCCTGGAGGATATTGAGATCGGTGCTGCCGCGATGCATTTTGAATTCGTCGCCCCAGGAGACTTTTTCCTGGGCGTTGGTGCGGAGATTGACCGCCATGAGGATAAAAACGGCCAAAGCCGTGCCGGTAAAGGTTTTAGAGGACATTGGATGGAATTTGGGGCCAAGATAGTTAAAATTTCTAATCGGTCAAACATGTTTGGCAGCGGTACATTGCGCGCTTTGACGTAAATGATTTTTAGGGTAGATTAGTCTCGATGGAATGATCTATATCAAGGAGATGTACCCGTGTGCCAGATAAGAGCGCAAGAACCGGGTTTCGCGGGTGGCCGGGTCTTGGTAGTTTTGTGGTGGAAAACGAAAGATCATGGAAACGCAAGAAAAGATCAACTACAACCGGATAGCCGACGCTATCGAATTCTATAAAACACATTTCAAGGACCAGCCTTCGCTCGAACAGGTGGCGGAGCATATTCACCTCAGCCCGTTCCATTTCCAGCGGATGTTCAAGGAATGGGCGGGTGTGACGCCCAAACAATTCCTGCAGTATCTGACGCTCGAGCATGCCAAGGGCATCCTCAAACACGAGCCGGGGGCGACGTTGTTCGATGCGGCATTCGAGACGGGTTTGTCGGGGACGGGGCGGCTGCACGATCTTTTTATCAAGATCGAAGGGATGACGCCGGGGGAATTCAAGAATGGAGGCGAGGAGTTGAGGATCAGGCATAGTTTTGCCGAAAGTCCCTTTGGGCCGATGGTGGTGGCGAGTACGGAGAAGGGGATATGTTATATGGCATTTGCGGATGAAGGAAAGGAGGAGGCATTGAAGACGATGAAGGAGCAATTTCCGAATGCGCATTATTCTCCCGGGTCGGATGCGAGGCAGGAGCAGGCGTTGTCGATCTTCAAGCGCGACTGGAGCCAGCCAGGGGAGTTGAAACTGCATCTTAAGGGCACGCCATTCCAGATCAAGGTTTGGGAGACGCTTTTGAAGGTTCCGATGGGCGATCTGACGACCTATTCCGAGTTGGCGGGGCAGATCGAGAATCCGGGGGCAGTGCGGGCGGTTGGGTCCGCGGTGGGGCATAATCCGGTGGCCTTCCTGATCCCGTGTCACCGGGTGATCCGGAGCGATGGGCAGGTTGGCGAGTACCACTGGGGCAGCACGCGCAAGAATGCGATCATCGGTTGGGAGGCGACGAAGGCGTATCGGGGCAGGGCGTAGGGGCCGCGGGTGGTTTGCGCGGGTGGTTTGCGCGGGACATTGGGCAGGGGGTCGCATGGGATTCCGCGGTTGGGGTTCTGGACCGGGGCCCGTGGATGGCTTTGGGGGGGTCCGGGCTCGGGCTTTGGTGAATCAATCGGTGCGCAGAACCCGGACGGGGTTGCTGAGCGCGGCGCGGATCGCCTGATAGCTGACCGTTCCGGCGGCGATGAACATGCTGAGGATACCGGTGAAGGCGAAGATGGACCAGTTCAGATCGATATGATAGGGGATGTCGTCCAGCCATTGTTTCATGAACCACCAGGCCACGGGGGAGGCAATAATAAAGGCGATGAAGACGAGGACGAGAAAATCTTTGGAGAGCAGGGCGGCGAGACGCATGATGGAGGCGCCGAGGATCTTCCTGACACCGATCTCACGGAGCCGGGTCTCCGCCATGTAGGCAGAGAGGCCGAAGAGACCGAGACAGGAGATGAAGATCGCCATACCGGCAAACAGGGCAGCCAGGGAGCCGAGGTGTTCCTGGGACCTGACCTTTAGGTTATCGTATTGTCCACCGGAGAAGTATTCAAATGGATAGTTCGGATTGTATTTCCTGAGGATGGCAGCGAGACGGGCGATATTTACGGCCGGTGCGTTACTGGGGTTGAACCGGAAATTGATGGTACCGAACCCAAAACGGGGGCCCTGCACCACGATGGGCTGGATGTGATTGAACAGCGAACCGGTGACGAAATCGTTGATGACGCCGACGACATGCCAAGTGGTGCTGTCGCCGCTATTGTAGACGATCTGACCGATCGGATCCGAGAAGCCCATGCGTTTGACAGCGGTCTCGGTGAGGAGCATTGCCGTGGAATCGGTGGGATATTTTTCGATGTCGATATCGCGGCCAGCCAGCACGTGAAGTCCCATGGTTGAAGTAAAATGCCGGTCCGTACGGAACATGACGAAGGTAACCGGGTCGTGCAGCGATTCGCCATTCCAGTGATAATTGTTATCCCAGGTCCAGGTTTCGCTGATGGGGGCATTGGTGCGGGTGATATCGGTGATGGTACGGTTTTCGAACAGTTCGTTACGGATCGCAGCATAGTTTTTGGCGATATCGCCTTTGATGTAGACGAATCCAAGGTTCTCCTTGTTATATCCTGAATCGCGGCGCCAGACATAGCTGAATTCGCGGTACATGACGATCGTGCATATGATAAACGTGATGGCGAAGGTGAACTGGAAGATCACCAGCAGCCGCCGCGGTGTGACGAGGGCGTGGATGGTCTTGAAATGTCCACGCAGGATATTCACCGGCCGGAACGCCGAAAGATAAAAGGCGGGGTAGCTGCCGGCTAGCAAACCCGTGAACAGGATAAAGGCGCTGCCGCCCAACCAGAACCAGGGATCGTTCCAGGGAATGGAGAGATCGACGAGCACGAGATGGTTGAACCATGGCAAGGCTATGGCTACGATCCCAAGCGCCAGGACGCCGGCCAGAATGGCGATGAGCATGGACTCGCCGAGGAAGCGACCGATGAGGGATCCCCTACCCGCTCCAACTACTTTGCGGATGCCGACCTCGCGGGCACGGCGAATGCTGCGGGCGGTGCTGAGGTTCATATAATTGATACAGGCGATCAGCAGGATGAAGGCGGCGATGAAGGCGAGCATCCGGACGAAATTGATCTCGCCGCCGGAAGATCTTCCCTCATTGAAGTTCGAATAAAGATGCCATTTTCGCATGGGGTGCAGGAAAACCTCCGAATTGATGTCCGGAGCATTTTCGTGGATTATCATCCGCATGCTTTTATCGGCCATCTCTTCGGAGACGCCGGGATGTAGCAATACAAAGGTCTCGGCGCCCCCGATCTTCCAATTATGCTTCTCCCAATGCACTTCCCGCATATACGACCACGGGAGCAGATATTCGAAGGTAAACCGGGTATTGGGCGGAAGATCCCTGATGACGGCCGTGACCACAAAGTTGGAAGTGCTATCGACTTTGACGGTGCGACCCATCGGGTCCTGGTCGCCAAAGAGCTTTTTTGCCAGTTTCTCGGTGAGTACCATGCTGCGCGGGCCGTTTAGCGCCGTCGCCGGATCACCTTTAAGCAAGGGGAAGGTGAAGAGCTGAAAGAAGCCCGGATCCGTCGTATAGCCCTGGGTCTGAATGTGCTTGTCCCCTACCGAGAAGATGAAGGCGCCCACCCAGCTCATGCGAACGACGGTATCTACCTCGCGGCGATAGGCAGTTTGGATTACCGGGCCGAGCACTGTCGGAGTCCCGCCATCCACATCGATATGGCCGTTGCCGGCACTGCGGGTGAGGACCTGGTAGACGCGATCTCGGTTCTTATGGAACTGGTCGAAGGTGAGTTCGTTGCGGATCCACAACAATAATACGATGGCGCTGGCCAGGCCGATGGAGAGGCCGGAGATGTTGATCGCAGAGAACCCGCGGTTGCGGGAGAGGCTGCGCCAGGCCGTCTTGAAATAATTGAGAAAGAGGTCGAGGGCCATGCGGCCGCGGGAGTTAAGCCGGGGATCGTCGACCAGCGGCTTTGCCTGGTCCGGGGCAGCGGGTTTTGACAGATCGCGCAGGGCCATGCGGGTGAGGTGGCGCTGGTAGGCATCGTCGGCATCGGGTTCTTCTTTGGCCCGGGAGCGCCAGAGATCGGAGAGCATTTGGAGGGAATAGGTCATCTCGGGATGTTCCTGTTGGAAACGGGCCAGTTCGGCGATCTCGTCCGGAGTCGCTTCGCCTGAAAGTTTCCGGGCCATCAGCATCCAGATACGGTCTTGTTCCTTCATAAGCGAGCAAATGCATTGGTTTTGCCATGACTACCAATGGTAGGATAAAGATCGTAAATCCGGCGGTATTGTTGCACGTCGCGGGAAAATGGGCGCGCGCGTTTTGGGGTGGCGGGGGCGAAGGTTGGCGGTGGTGGGGGGCG
>DASZOW010000789.1:0-16060 GCA_035550615.1 Puia sp. | reverse complement strand
TCGGTGGCCTGGATCGATGCGCTGGCCAAGGGTAGCAAGTTGGGAAGCGGAGTGCTCACCCTTGGAAATGCGGCCAGGCTGAGCGAGCTGCCCGAGAAGTTAAAAGCCGAGCCGCTGAAGCTGCATAAGACCGGGAAACTGAAGGTTCCATTTTTCCTGCCTTCTTTTGTGTTGAACGGGCTGACGGTACGGATGTTGAACCGGGTCATCGCCTTTGTTCAGAATTCGCCCAAAGAGTTTGTTCATTATGAAAAATTCTTTTTCCCGCTCGATGCTATCAATAACTGGAACAGGGGGTACGGCAAACGTGGGTTTATCCAATATCAATTCGTGATCCCGGAAGACAATGGCAAGAAAAATCTGACCGAGATCCTCGAGATGATCGCCAGCAGCGGATGTACGCCCTTTTTGAACGTCTTCAAACGGATGGGGGAAGGGCAAGGTATTTTGTCTTTTCCTTTCAAAGGATATACGCTGGCCATCGATTTCCCCGTGACCAAAGAGCTGCTTACGTTCACACCCAAGCTGGACGCAAAAGTCTTGTCGGCCGGGGGCAGGCTTTATCTGGGTAAGGACGCCTTATTACAGGAAAGCACGTTCAAGGCCATGTATCCGCAACACACAGAATGGATAGCGATCAAACGCAAATATGATCCGGCCAACCAATTCAGCTCGAATATCTCGAGACGTCTCGGACTGGACGCATAGCGGCTTTCCGAATCCCGCACTGCGACGCATTGAGCAGCACTAAGGTTTTGAAGAAAATTTCTTTCTCACCCGGCTTAAGGTTTCCAGGGTCATACCCAGGTAAGAAGCAATGTATTTGAGTGGAATGCGGTTGGACAGGTTCTGATGGTTTAGCAGGAAGTGACGGTATTTGTTCTCCGCTTTTGTCAATCTGGCGATAAAAGCCCGTCTTTCGGCGTCTGCATAATAGACTTCCAATACTTTTCTCGCTGTAAGATTGAATGCCGGATGTAGCTGGTATAAGGCATCCAGATCCGCATAGGTCATGACCAGCAATTCGCAATTCTCGAGCGCCTGGATGTTCTCGATGGCCGGGCGCTGGCCGCTGAGGCTAAAGATCGATGTGACCAGCTGATTCTCTACGTTGATCCAGGTGGTGATATCTTTATGCCCTTCGCGCATAAAGCCGCGGACCGCGCCTTTGATGATGAAATAGAGGTGTTCACAGGGGGCGCCTTCTTTCAGGAGCATCTTTCGTTTTCTGATCGTGCTGGCGGTAACGTGTTCCTGCAGGTATCGCTGCACCTCGGCGCATAATGGATGGAGCGATTGAAGTACGGAAAGGAGCGGGGTGATGTCCGGAGTACGCAAATACTCCCGACCCGACCCGGGTGGTTCAGGTTGTTTCATGACAGATGTGGTTTAGGAGCCAGGTGATTTAGGTATAAGCAAATATAAAAAAACCATTAAGCATTATTCATCTATTTTTCAACCCTTTTTGATTTCTTTGCGGCGGCCGCTGGTTTGTTGCGGGGATTTCTTTGCGGCGGCCGCTGGTTTTTTTGCGGAGGATTTCTTTGCGGCGGCGCCCACGGCGGAACCCGTTGCGGCCGCCTTTTTTTGAACGCGAGCGTAAAAGGCGCAGACCGGATTCATCAAACAGCGTTCACATTGGGGCGTAGGCGTACAGATCTCCCTGCCGAGAAATGACATCGCCATTCCGGCGTCCCATTCCTCCCGCGGTAGGATCTTCATCAGCTTCTCTTCCATTTTACCCGGATCATCCTCTTTGACGATGCCCAGACGAGGGGCTACCCGGACCACGTGCACGTCTACGATCACGCCTTCCGGCGGTCTGCCGGCTTCCCTAAGGATGACATTTGCCGACTTCCGCCCGATTCCCGGTAACTCGACAAGCTCATCGAGGGTAAGTGGGATGTTTTTGTCTGTCTTTAGCTTTTTTGCAATATTCACCAGCCAGGTGGCCTTATGGGCAAAGTTTCGTACCCCGGCAAGATAGGGAAAGAGCTGCTGCGGATCGGCCTTCGCCAGGGCCGGCATATCGGGATATGCAGCAAAAAAAGCCGGCGCGATGCGGTTGATGACGTCATCCCTGCTTTGAGCCGAAAGGACGACCATCGCCAGAAGCTGATAGTTCTTCTTATGATTCAGCGGATGCTTTTTGCCGCGGTATTTGTCGATCAAAGGAAGGATCGCCTTCGGCCAATCAATTTTGGTAGGAGCCATATAACCGGATTTGGTTATGAAGTTACTACCATCTGATCAGTTTTTTGCTAACCGTTCAACATCTTCGACGCCGACAAATATCTTTTGGATGGATAGTAGATAAAGAAGCAGGTGCCGTTCTTGAGGACCGGGATGATTTGTGATGCCATGTCTTCCGGAACGGCGGGACAGCCGAACGTGGTACCCATGCGGCCGTATTTATGAAGGATGCGCTCGCTGACATAGTTTGCCCCGTGGATCACGATGCTCCTCGCCCTGGCTTTATCGTTGAACCCTTTTTCTACCCCGTCGATGCGCAGGGAAAGGCCATTGGAGCCCATATAGGTGTTGCGAGTGATATAAAAGCCGAGACTGCTTTTATGCGAATCGGGGATGTTGGAAAATGAGTTGGCGTACACGCGTCCCGACCTCATGCCGTGTGCCACATAGGTCCGATATAGCAGCCTTCTGTTTTGGATGTCCAGTACGTACATGCGTTTGGCGCTCGAAGGCTGGCTGAAGTCGCACACCGATAAGACGTCCGTCTTGTGCAGTGCATGGCGTCTCAGCAGACGGCGATAGCCGAGCAACGCGTATTCCAGCGCCTTTTCATTCAGGCCCGAATCTTTTAATTGCATTTCGTTGTACATGTTTGCCGCTTCGATCGCTACCAGCCTTTTTTCTGCGCTGCTATGGGAAAAGCGTGCGCTGCGGTAGGAAAAGTGCGTGTGGATGGCCTTCTTTTTGGCTTCTGCCAGGACTGGCAGGATCAGTAGAGCGAGAAGCAGACAAAACAACTTACCAATGGAAACAGGTAGCGTTTTCATAAGGGAAAATTTACATGTTACGGATCAGATACGTTACGGGAAGATCATGGCCATTGGAAGCTGAGAGGTAATTACAGAGGATAGAATTAACGGAAGAGGAAGATGGGATTTAACAAAGCCGGAATTTCAGGGAGATTGGGTACCGCCGAACAAAAGTAACAGGCGTTTCTAACAAATGCAAGTACTGTCGCAGGTTTTCGACGATCGTTAAAAACAGGGCAACAAAAAAGCACCTACAACCTCATTTTGTAAGTGCTTGATTTTCCGTGGATCCTGCTGGGCTCGAACCAGCGACCCTCTGATTATGAGTCAGATGCTCTAACCGGCTGAGCTAAGGATCCTGCCCTTTCCGGCGGGAGCAAAGCTAATAAATCCCTGGCACGCAGGAAAATGGAAAATTTCATCGGCGTGGGCAGCTAAAACAAAAAAAACTTGGTCATTAAAATCTTCTTAACTTGCTATAGCTTGTATTGCATTGCCATAACCAACGAATGACTGCGGACAGTCTTAAATATTTGCAATCGCGGATCGCCTGTTTTGACGACCAAACCGCATATAAGGAACTATTTACTTCCCTCTATTCGTCCCTGCTCCATTTTGCCAAATCCATCGTCAAGTCCAAAGAGGCCGCAGAAGAGATCGTCTCCGACGTTTTCATAAAAATATGGGAGCGGCGCCGGGAATTGGAAAAGATTGAAAATCTAAAGGTCTATCTCTATGTGGCGACGCGGAATACCGCCCTCAATTATTTAAGCCATAACAAACGCAGTGTCACCAATCCGCTGGACGAATTCCATACCGAGTTCACGAGTATCTATTTCGACCCCGAACAGCTGATGATCACAGCCGATATGCTGGCGCTGATCCGGCGTTCCATAGATCAGCTCCCGCCCAAATGCAAGATAATCTTCAAACTGGTCAAGGAAGACGGGTTAAAGTACCGCGAGGTGGCGGAAATCCTCAACATCTCCGTTAAAACGGTTGAAAACCAACTCGCTATCGCCTTGCAAAAGATCGGCAATACGGTCAGCTTCGACGTCGATAGGACGGTGCCCACTACTTTGCTAAAAAAATCTTAAAAATTTTTTGGGGGTATCAGGGTCTTTTTCCTGTCCTAAAGGCAATGACGCTGCCTTATGGGAAAAGATCATAAAGAATACACCTGGAACCTGGTTGCAAAAAAGCTGGCGGGAGAGGCTACTCCCGAGGAGCTCAGGGAGCTCGACGAGCTGCTGCGCAACAACCCCGACCTCTATTATCCCCTACAGACCATTTCCGATCTCTGGAAGCATACCCCGCCGGTAAACCCCAGAGATATCGAGCAGGCGGAGAAAGCCTTCAGCGCTCATCTGGACCGGATGGGAGATCTAAGGCTCGAGCCCGGGCCCGCGGCCGTCTCCGATGACCTACTTCCGGCAAAGCGACGCAGCCCTCTTCGGCGTATCGCTATTCTTACGGTTCCCCTGGCCTGTGTCCTTATCGGGCTTGGCTGGTATCTCCGACATGCAGACCGGACTACTCCACCGCAGGTCGCCGTCAAACCAGCGCCCGTAACCAACGCAGCCAACGAGATCTACACCACCAATGGCTCCCGCACACATCTTACCCTGCCCGATGGCACCAGGGTTTGGCTTAACGCCGGCAGCCGGATCGACTATCCAAAAAATTTCGGGAATACGCAGCGCGAGGTCGAGCTGACGGGCGAGGCCTTTTTTGACGTCGCCGCCAACGCCGCCAGGCCTTTTGTGATTCATACCCGGCGGATCGATATCCTGGTCCTCGGTACCAGCTTCAATGTCAAATCGTACCCGGCGGATAGAACGACGGAAGCGACCTTGATCCGCGGTAGCATCGAGGTGTCCATTCGCAACAGACCCAGCGACAAGATCGTCCTGAAGCCTAACGAGAAGCTGGTCGTTTCCAATGACGACAGTCTGCTCAGGGTTCCTGTGGTGCGCCGTCACGCCCTGAGGACAAATCCTTCGCTGGTTGTCATCAGCAAACCTACATACGAAGAACATACCGGGGCCATGATCGAGACATCCTGGGTCTATAACAAGCTCATCTTCCAGGATGAGACCTTTGCCGAGCTGGCCCGGCAGATGGAGCGGTGGTATGGCATATCCATTCGGTTCGATAATCCGCGGCTAGAAGAACTGCAGTTCACCGGCATCTTTGAAAAAGAGACGATCCGGCAGGCGTTGGACGCATTACGGCTGACCGCCGATTTCAACTACACGATTGAAGGCACACAGATAACCATACACAACTGATATGATTAAATTAAAAATCCTAAAACACGCTAATGAATAACAGCACGTAGCAATAAAAACGGGAAATGTTGGCGCATTTCCCGCAGGGTAATATCGGAAACCAGGAATGCGATCGTCCGAGCGCAATGGTTTCGTCTATAAAACAATAACCCATAAGTTTAAAAGTATGAAAAAAATGGTAACGATTGGGGGCTGGAGTCCCCATGCCGTAAAAAAAGCTCTTTTGGTTATGAAACTAACCTTTCTTCTGATGTTTGTTGCGGTAATGCAAGTGTCAGCCAGGGTCCACGGGCAAGGAAGGGTTTCGCTCGATCTTAAACAGGTAGAAATTGCAAAAGCCCTGAACTCTATTGAAAAACAAGGAGATTTCCGTTTCCTGTATAACAGCCGGCTGAATAACATTCGGAAAAAGGTCAGCATCGATGTCAAGGATATGGATGTCAAAGAAGTGCTGAATACCTTGTTCAGCGGCACCGATCTCCGGTTCAAGATGTTGGAAAACAACCTAATCGTTGTCCTCTCCAGCTCTCTGGCCGCGCAGGACATCAAAATAACGGGTAAGGTCACCGGCGATAATGGAGAAGCCTTGTCCGGCGTATCGGTGACGGTGAAGGGCACTGCCATAGGAACGACCACTGACAACAACGGGAACTTCACTATCACGGCCCCGGAAAAAGGAAGGCTGATCTTCTCGAACGTCGGCTATGAAACCCAGGACATAGCGATCAGCAGCCAGTCGGTGATCAATGTGAAGCTGGCTGCGGCCAAAAAATTGATGGATGAAGTAGTAGTGATCGGATACGGCCAGGCTTCCAAACGCGACCTTACCGGTTCTATAGTAAAAGTGGATGGCAAGGAAGTCGCTGATAAGCCCAATACCAATCCTATTGCATCTTTGCAAAGTAAAGTGGCCGGCCTCTCGGTTGTCAACAATGGAACGCCGGGTGCGCAACCGGATATCCGTATCCGCGGCACCGTGAGTATCGGTCAGGTGCATCCGTTGTATGTGGTGGATGGGATTTTCAACGACAATATCGACTACCTCAACCCCAACGACATCGAATCCATCGAGATCCTGAAGGACCCGTCGTCGCTCGCCATCTTCGGAGTAAAAGGCGCTACCGGCGTCATCGCTGTCACCACGAAACGGGCAAAAGCGGGGCAGACCATCATCAACTTCAACAGCACCTATGGCATCAAGAACCTGGTGAATAAGATAAAGATGGCGAATGCCTCGCAATTTACCGAACTGTTTGCGGAAGAAAATGCCAACAATGGCGTGGCCACGCCGGACTACTCTCAGTTCAATGCCAATACGGACTGGATAGACGCGGTAACCAGGACCGGACATTTTCTGACGGATAATCTTAGTGTATCCAGCAGCACGGATAAGAACAAGTTCATGCTCGACCTGGGTTATACTCACGACGAAGGTATCGTCCGACACGAGACGCTTAAGAAAATGCAGTTGAACCTCAGCGATGAATACAAGCTGTCCAAGGGTATCAAGATCGGGATTAATTTCAATACCTCACGCCAGGATCATCCATACGACGCCACCTGGGTGCTGGATGGTGCGCGCAAGGTGATGCCGCAGGTATCCGCCAAGACCAAGGTGCTTTCCTATCAGAACCCCTATAGCTCGGACAGCATCACTACGCCGTTGTACGAGACAGTCGACAATGCGCTGCAGAGTGGCGGAGTGCAAAACCCGCTGATCCAGCTGGAGAACGAGTGGGATAAAACGAAGAACATCGAATACCGGTCCGTCGGGAGCATCTACGCGGAGATCAGTTTCCTCAAGTATTTCACCCTGCGGTCGACATTCTATGCCGACGTCAGCAATGTCGACAAGCGTCAGTATGTTCCCTTGTACGATGGCTATTACCCCTTGGCCAATGGCGTCGATACGACCACGCAGATCACAACCCAGACATCCCTGACGGAAACCGACCAGGACTGGAGGAAGTTCCAGCAAGATCACGTCCTCACTTTCAGGAAGAGTTTTGGCGATCACAACCTGACGGCAATGGCGGGCTGGACTACCTATTATTTCGGTAATTTCAACCGTACGGCGACCGCCAAGCCCGGGACCGGTCCTTCGGCAACCCAGATACCCAACGACTCGAGGTTCTGGTATATCGGTAACAATTTTGCCGACCCGTCGAACACCTTCGCCTCATCCACACAGACTGAATATACCACTGTGTCGGCGCTGGGGAGGGTACTGTACAATTACCAGGAAAAATATTTTCTGAATGCGTCGCTGCGCGACGACGCTTCGTCCCAAATTGTCGATAAATACCGGCACCAACGGTTCTGGGCAGTCGGCGCGGCGTGGGACATCTCGAAGGAAGATTTCATGAAGAACCAGAACATCTTCGATTTCCTCAAGCTGAAAGGCTCCGTCGGTGTTTTGGGAAATCAAACCGCCACCGATCTCCTTGGGAATTCGATCCCGTATCCTTTCTATCCGCTGATCCAAAGCGGCGTAAGTGCTGTATTCGGTACTACGGTATACAATGCTGCGACGCCGCAATATGTAGCCAACCCCGATCTTAGGTGGGAAACCGTAGATGCTGCGGAAGGCGGTATCGAGCTGAATGCCCTGCGGAACAGGCTGCACTTCGAGTTCAACTATTATAACAAGACGACCAAGAATCTCATGACCTATGTGGATAGAAGCTCGCTTGGATTGAAACCCGAGCTTATCAATGGCGGCAGCCTCCGCAATTGGGGCGAGGAGTTCTCGGCCACCTGGAATCAGCATTTCTCGAGGGATCTTTCCCTCAACATAGGCGGCAATATCACCTTTATGAAAAACAGGGTGATCAGCCTTGCCGCGGACTTGCCTACCGGCGTATTGGATGTTACCAGCGAGAATAACGGAGAAGCGATCAGCGAGACTAAGCCGGGATTGCCGATCGGCTATTTCAAAGGTTATGTCGTGGAAGGCGTTTTCCAAAGTTATGCCGATATCCTGAAGTCTCCCAGCCAGGCCTCGCTCGGCCCTTCCGCGCGGCCAGGCGATCTCAAGTATAGGGATGTCAATGCCGACGGCGTCATCGATGCCAAGGACAGGACCTACATCGGCAATCCTTCGCCCAAATTCATGTATGGAGCGTCGGCCGATCTGAACTACAAAGGCTGGAACCTCAGCGTGGATATCGGTGGCGTATATGGTAACCAGGTATACCGTACCTGGGGTGCTCTAGAATCGCCTTTCCAGCGTGTCAACTACGCCGAGTTCGAAACACACCGCTGGCATGGTCCGGGCACATCGAATTGGGTGCCGATCATTAGCCAGGCGGATAGAAGCAACTATGTGGGCTCCACCTACAGTATAGAGAATGGAAGCTATATCCGTATCCGGAACCTGCAGCTGGGCTACAACTTCCCGGCCAAATTGATCCCGACGGTCAAAGGCCTCAGATTGTTCGTGAACGTGCAGAACCTCGTCACCTGGAAGAACAACTCCGGCTATACCGCGGAATTCGGCGGGAACGCTACGCAGTTCGGCTATGACAATGCCGGGGGCGCGATACCGCGTATTACAACTGCGGGTCTGAATGTTACGTTTTAAACTCTAATACTTTCGTCATGAAAAGAATAAAATATTTCAAATGGACCGTATTGATTGCAGCCCCTCTGCTTGCGCTTACCTTGACGGGCTGCAAGAAATTCCTGGACCGGAAGCCACTGACAGGAACTTATAGCGATGCGAATGCCGGAGCGCTCGATGCGCAAAGCTTCGGTTTGTACAGCACCCTCCGCACTTATGCCGGGTTCTCTTCGCTGCCCTGGCTGGACTTCCATAGCATCCGGGACGACGATGCGCAAAAAGGCAGCAGCACCACCGATGGCGCCGAGATCGATGCCGAGTTCGAAACATTCAAGTACACCAAGGACGACTGGGCAACGGACACGTATTGGAACGATCATTTTACGATGATCAGCCTGGCCAACCAGGAATTGCATCTAGCCGACTCGCTTCACGTCAAAGACCCGGCGTCTTTGCGCAATGTAGGAGAGGCGTGTTTCTTCAGGGCCTATTCCTACTTCGAGCTCGTGAAAGCTTACGGCGACGTACCCCTGCTCGATTTTTACTCGAATAATCCTTCGGACTATAATGTACCGAAATCCCCGGCCAGCAAGATCTACCAGCTGATCGACTCGGATCTGAATGTGGCCATTCAATACCTTCCCGAAACCTGGAACAGCGGAACTACGGATTACCCCGGCCGAGTTACCAACGGAGCCGCCAGGGCGCTTGCTGCTCAGACGCATATCTTCCGCTCGGATTGGGCTGCTGTAAAAGGATATTGCTCGCAAATCATCGCTTCCGGAAAATATTCGCTGCTGCCTAATTTCGTCGACATCTGGAAGGACGGTCTCAATGGAGTAGGTAAGAACAGCGCCGAATCGATTTTCGAAGAGCAGTCCTGGGTCGGCGAAAACGGTGGTTTCGGTCCGAATCCCCCCTACTATGGTACGGCGTGGGGCACTTCGCAGCAGGTCAGACAGGGTGGCGCACCAGTTACCTGGAACCTGGGCTGGGGATGGAATGTGCCCACCCAAAACCTGGTCGATGCCTGGAATGCTGCCGACAGCAACGACCCGCGTAAGTTTGCGACCATTCTCTATTCGGGGCAATATGATGGCGGTCCGGCTACCGGCGGCTATGGAGCCACACTCCCGCCTTACAATCCGGGACCGGGTCTCGACCGGCCCTATTGGAACAAAAAGGTATATTCCGATCCGCAGATGCGGACGTTCACCGGCGAAGTAGGCGGCGCCGAATGGATAAACCATCGCATCATCCGCTATGCGGACGTGATCCTGATGATGGCCGAAGCTTCTAATGAACTCGGCGACGGCGCTACTGCGGCCGATATGGTGAACATGATCCGAAGAAGGGCAAGGGGCTCGGCGGATTCGACAAAAGTGCTGCCACCGGTTGTTTATACCACTCAGGCCGCCATGCGGACCGCTATCAAGAATGAACGTCGCTGGGAGTTCGCCATGGAAGGTTCACGGTTCTATGATCTCGTGCGCTGGGGTGACGCCTTGTCCGTTTTGGGTGGATTGGGCTATCAGGCCAAGAACGCCTTGTATCCGATCCCGCAGCCAGCTATCGATCTTTCCGGCGGTAAACTGGTACAAAACCCTCTTTATCCATAACACTGTAAACCAAATATCATGAACACACAATATAAAAAGATGCCCAGGCTGGTCCTGCTGCTCATAGCAAGCCTGGCTGTGGGCGCCTGCCAGAAGTTGGATCACCCGGCATTGCCCGCCGATTACCCAAAAGATACCAATCCCCCGGGCGGACCATTGAAATTTTACGCAGCTATGGACAGCCTCAACGTCGATAGCATCCGTGCCAACTTCGGAGTAGACAACAATGCCTCGATTGTATCGGGCGGAGTATCCGGCAAAGCCCTCCAGTTTGACGGCTCACAAAACGGCTACGTAGCCTATCCTTCCGCCAACGATTTCGGGTCGTCTAAGAGCTTTACGGTGTCATTCTGGATCAACGTCACGATGGCCCAAAAAGATTTTACTCATGCAGTGGGCGTCTTCGCTCTTTCCTATTCCAATGGATTCTGGAGCGATATCGTCTTCTATGCCGACAACACGACGAAAAGCCAATCCGATTCCATGGACCTGAAGATCCATTTCACACAGCCGAACGGCAGTGACAACTGGGATTTTGCCAATTATGTACACGCTGCGGCCTGGCCCAAGATGTACGATGGCCAATGGCATCAGATCGGCTTTACCTATGACGCCGATACTAAGACCGGCACGGTTTATCGGGATGGCGCGGTCTTCGACAAGAAGACCAACGAAACCATAGGTTTCGCCGCGCCTTCTCAGCTGATCCTTGGCGGTTTCCAGCAGGCGGCAGGCATCCAGGGCGACTATCCGGGCAATACCTGGATGGCGGGCTTCCAGGGTAAGATGGACAATGTCCGCCTGTATGGCGTTGCTCTGTCCGCTTCCGACATGATGGCCTTGTACACGAACAAACAATAACGGCTATCCGCTATATTTCGTTAAGGGTTGCAATCAGATCCTGCAACCCTTAATATTTTATCTTCCGTCGATGAATAGACTGCTCAAATACCGGCATCTCGCGACAGTCATCTGCAGCATTTCCCTGTGCGTATTCCTCCTGGCGCAATGTGTGAGCAATGAAACCGGGAAGCCTCCCGTTGCTGCCGCTGCCGCTGCGCCGACCGTCACGCGGGATCAATTCGCCGGATCGGAAGCCTGTGCCAGCTGTCATCAAGCCATTTATGCCACCCATATCCATACCGCACACTATCTCACAACCAGGCCGGCTACTCAAGCCGCCATCAAAGGCAGCTTTCGATCAGGAAGCAACAGCTTTTCTTATACCGGCGACATGATCGTGCGGATGGAGAAAACGGACAGCGGCCTCTACCAGGCCGGCTATTACAGAGGCGAGCGGCAGATTGCCAAACGTTTCGATATCGTCGTTGGCTCCGCCTCCAAAGGCCAGACCTATATCACCCGCTATCATCACTATTTGTTCCAGTTGCCTGTATCCTATTTCTCCGCGGCACATAAGTGGGCCAACAGCCCTCAGTTTCCCGCACACCAGGCCCTCTTCAACCGTTCCATCACCTCCCGATGCCTGGAATGTCATACAACTTATGCACAAAAAATATCGCCTCCGGCACAAGACCCCGAAGCCTTCAACACAGATAACATTATTTACGGAGTGGATTGCGAACGATGCCATGGACCCGGCGCAAAACATGTCACTTATCAGCGGCAGCACCCTACCGATAGAACGGCAAGGTTCATCGTCAACCCGGCCACCTTTACGCGACAGCAAAGCCTGGACCTCTGCATTTTGTGCCATGGCGGGAGGCTGCAAAAGACCAGACCGTCCTTTTCTTTTGTCGCCGGCGATACGCTGGCCAATTATTTTGCATTCAGCAGAATTCCACCGCCTCCCGGCGATATCGATGTACATGGCAACCAATATGGCTTGCTGAGTGCAAGCAAATGTTTCCGTCAAAGCCAGATGACATGCCTGACCTGTCACGACACGCATGTCAACGAACGCGGTAAAACCACCGTTTTCTCCCAACGATGCATTGCCTGTCACAGGAGCGGACATAGCCCCGTCTGTAAATTATTGGCCACCCGCGGCGCCGCTATTTTGACCAATTGCATAGACTGCCACATGCCGTTGCAGTCCTCCCATTCCATCACAGAGCTGCTGCCGGGAGCAGTCAAGCCCACGGCGGCCAGGATCCGTTCACATTATATTGCCATCTATGCGCCACATTGAACTCTGGATGATATTACCTGTACTCCTCGTGGCGTGTAACCACCCGGAAAAACGCTTCACCAGCCTGTCTTCGGGTACCACCAATATCCAATTCGCCAACAACCTGGAGAAACGCGATCTCTTCAACATCCTTTATTACCTCTATTACTACAACGGGGGCGGGGTGGCCATCGGCGATGTCAATAACGATGGGTTGCCGGATATTTATTTTACCGCCAATAGCAAAGGGCACAATAAGCTCTACCTGAACCGGGGTAATTTCCATTTTGAAGATGTTACGGAAAAAGCCGGTGTGGCCGGCGATGCCGACTGGTGTACCGGGGTGACCATGGCCGATGTCAACGGGGACGGTCTGCTGGACATCTACGTTTGCGCCGTGGCCAATATGCACGGGTTACAGGGGCGCAACGAGCTCTTTATCAATACAGGCAATGGCGTCTTCAAGGAAAGCGCCGCACAATACGGGCTGGATTTCTCCGGATTTTCGACGCAGGCGGTATTCTTCGACTTCGATCACGACGGCGACCTGGACTGCTACCTACTAAATCAATCTCATAACCCGAACGGCAATATTGTCGACACCTCGCACCGCCGTGGGATCGATCACAATTCCGGTGACCGCCTCTATCGCAATGACAGCGGCCGTTTTACCGACGTATCCGCCTCGGCCGGCATTTATCAATCCAATCTGGGTTATGGACTGGGTCTCGCCGTGGCCGACTTCAACAATGACGGCTGGGACGATATTTATGTGGGAAACGACTTTCATGAGAATGACTACTATTATCTTAACAATGGAAATGGGACGTTCACGGAAAGCGGCGCAGATCATTTTAACCATTACAGCCGGTTCAGCATGGGCAATGATGCGGCAGATTTCAACAACGATGGCCAGGTCGACCTTGTTACTGTAGACATGCTGCCCCGCGACGAGAAGACCCTGAAGACCTACGGCAGCGATGAGCATTTGGACGTCTACCGGCAAAAGATCCTGCGAAACGGATATCAGAACCAATACTCGCGTAATTGCCTCCAACGCAACAATGGCGATGGGTCCACCTTTAGCGATATTGCGCTTATGGCCGGAATGGCGTCTACCGACTGGAGCTGGTCGCCGTTGCTGGCCGACTTCGACAACGACGGCAACAAGGACCTGCTGATCACCAGCGGCATTGTCAAGCGGCCGGTGGATCTGGATTATATCCGGTTCAAGTCGGACAATCACCGGGCCTTGAACACCTCGGATCAGCTGGATGAGGAAGCGCTTGAAAAAATGCCCGACGGCGCCTCGCATCCGTTCCTGTTCAAGGGAGACGGGCATTCCCGTTTCGACGACGCCAGCGAAGCCTGGGGCACTGGCGGCCTGTCAGGATATTTCAATGGCGCTGCCTATGCCGACCTGAATAACGATGGGAACCTTGACCTCGTGATCAATTGCCTTAACGCGCCCGCACTGATCCTTAAAAACAACACCCCGCCAAAAAATCACCTGACCGTAAGGCTTAAAGGACAAGGGATGAATACTTGTGGCATCGGCGCCAAGGTCTGGGTCTTTACGGGCGGGAAGATGCAATATGAAGAGCTGATGCTCACCCGCGGCTTCATGTCTTCATCGGAGCCACGGCTTCATTTCGGACTCGAAAGCCTGCAACATGCCGATAGCCTTCTCGTCGTCTGGCCGGACCAGTCCTATGAATGGAAGAAGAATGTCCCCGCCAACCAGCCGCTCACCCTACGGCAAAAAGAGGCTATCCCGGGTTTCAGAAAAGAGCGATTTTTTCCCGCTGTCAAACCGGAAGTGGAGGACGTCACTCGGCAAACCGGTGTCCGGTGGCGCCACCGGGAAGACGATTTTACGGATTTCAATGTCCAGCTCCTGATCCCGCATATGGAATCCATGCGCGGTCCAAAAGTTGCCGTTGCCGATGTCGATGGTGACGGGCTCGAAGATTTCTTCGTGTGTGGCGCCCGCGGCCAGGCCGGCAGCCTCTTTCTGCAGAAAAAAGACGGAAGATTCCTCCCGGCGTTGGCAGACACGTCTTTGTTTAACCGCAATAAAGAAAGCGAAGGCGTCGATGCCGTCTTCTTCGACGCGAACAAAGACGGATACCCAGATCTCTACGTGGTGAGTGGCGGCAATGAATATCCCGACGGCAGCCCGCAGCTCGCCGATCACCTCTATCTGAACGATGGGAAAGGACATTTCAGGGAACAGATGCTTCCGGCGATACTCACCAATAAAACGTGTGTCAGCGTCGCCGACGTCGATCATGATGGTTATCCCGATCTGTTTGTCGGAGGATTCGCAGGCTACCGCAGCTACGGGCTTTCCCAGCCGTCCTATCTGCTGCTGAACGACGGAAAAGGGAATTTTCATATCGCCCCCGAAACGACGATAGACCTGAAAAACGCGGGGATGGTGACCGCGGCCTCGTTTGCCGATATCAACCGTGATGGATGGCCCGATCTTGTCGTCGCCGGCGAATGGATGCCGGTACGGATCTATTACAACCAAAAAGGAAAATTCAGGGAAAAAGCCCTCGACAGCAGCACGGGCCTCTGGCAATCGCTCTATCTGGCCGATGTAAATGGAGACGGATCCACCGACATCCTGGCGGGCAACTGGGGCCATAACTCCAAGCTTTATGATGGAAAAACCGGTCCGCTCAAGCTATATGTAAAAGACTTCGACGGCAACGGCACGCTCGAACAGATCATGACCTATACCATCGACGGAAAAGAATATACATTTTTGGCCAAGGACGAGCTCGAACGGGCGCTTCCGCTCCTCAGAAAGAATTATCTCACATATGGCGAAGTAGCCGGCAAAACGGTAGATTATGTATTCTATAATCTTTTCAAAGACTATACCGAACTAAAGGCGGAGGTGCTTGGTTCCTCCTGTTTTCTGAACGATGGCCATGGCGGGTTTGCGCGGCACGATCTGCCCCCGGACCTCCAGGTGGCGCCTATCCTTGCCTTTCGGCAGGAAGGGGATGCTGTGCTGACGGGAGGGAATTTCTTCGGAACTTTACCGTATGAAGGCCGGTACGACGCAGCTTCGCTCCAGCTCTTCAATGCAGGGAAATCCGCGCTTTCCGGGCGACCGCGGTTACTCGATACTAAGGGTGAGGTCAGGGACCTGAAACGCATCCATACGATGAAGTATGGAGATCTCATCATCGTTGCCAGGAACAATGATAGCCTGCAGTTTCTCCGGCCCAATCAATGAATAAGCAGATGCTGAAAAGGATCAATATAATATTATCGATCGGTTTGCTGGCGGCAGCAGGTTGTTCCAAAAAGTCGGATCGGGGGAACTCATCGCCGCCCCCCGCACCGGCCTTCGACCTCTCGACGGCCACCATCGATAACAAGGCGGCCTCATCCATTCAGTATGATGTCAGCACCACTCCTGTCATCCGGCTGACGTT
>DASZOW010000788.1:0-7945 GCA_035550615.1 Puia sp. | reverse complement strand
TATTTGTCAATTACGATCTGCGCCAATAATCCCGGGCCTGCAATGGCTTTCGGTAAAGGTCTTTCTGGCAGCGTAGCGATCAGGATCGTTTGGTTATCGGGGCTGATATATTTAGGGCGCACAAAGCGGTTCACATACAGCTTGCCGGGCTGGTATTCCAGTTCTTCGGTGATCTCTTGACCGATCTGCCGGCTGCCTTCCGGACGGGCCACGTCCACCAGGATTTCTTTGCGTTCAAGGTGTTCCGGCAGCTTCATACGGCCCTGGTGGGAGGTTGCCGGATTGGTCAGTATAGCCTGGTAGCGGGTGTATTCAATCTTTTTAGCCTTCATCAACGAGGTGGCAGCTACTCCCTCTGATTCCAGTCCCATTGCCAGTTGAGCAGGATCTGCGCCATTGCCTACAAAACGCTCCTGCCGGGCGCCAAAGATCATCTTCTTAAGCCGATCCAGTTCCTGCCGCAACTGCAGTATATCGAGTTGGGATTGCTCGTATAAGGTTTTGTAATCAATATGTGCGGTGAGGGGCTCCATGGGCGGGAGCAAATCTACTAAAAAGCGCTTATAGCAGCCGTTCTGGCAGGATCGTTATCAACAATTTGGCCTTGATGTTGATATCTTTTTCGTCTGCGAACATGCCGGAGACTGATCCCTTTTAGCAACAGCAGGAGTTGGTCGGCCTCAATGCTCATCGCTGTTTCGGTAGTTGAACAAGGAGGCAGTTCATAACTACCTTTTTCGAGTCGTTTATGATACAAAGAGAACCCATCACCTTCCCATAGCAACAGCTTGACCTGGTTATGACGCCGGTTTAGAAAAATAAACACTGCGCCACATAGCGGATCGTTTTTAAATTCACTTTGGACAAGCCCGGATAATCCGTCGAAGCTCTTTCTCATATTGACCGGCTTACGATACAGATAGTACCGACAAGAGGCAGAAAGGTGCAACATTGCCTAAAATAGCAGACTTTTTAGATACGATACACTCACCGGTTCATGGAAAACGACCCGGGTGCCATCCGGATAAAGTACTTCGCATGCCGATGAAGTAGACGCTGGTTTTACGGTCAGGCTTACAAAATCGTGATTGGTCGGCGTAATAGCCTGTGACTTGCGATACTGACTATACCAGTAATGGAAAATATGATAGGCAACATGTTGTTCACTACACCAGATCTTCTGGGACTGCCCGCTCCGCCTCCAGCTTTCTATCTTTTTGAACATCTCCTCCCGTACCGATTCATTATTGGCCATGAATTTTTGAGGCAAAAATATCGGGCTCCGAACTATCCGGCAACAGGTGCTTCACCGGAGGTTTACCGGTTCAATCGCTCAATATAGGCATTCTGCATTGGCTTCCCGGGCTGGATATACTTTATGCTAATATGATCAGCCTCGCACCACTGAACAAAAGCCTTGCTTCTAAATTCCGCTCATAAAGTCCATGCTGTAGCTCTTATTGGCTTGCTGCTGCTGTTGCAAGGGTTCCCTGAGCCGAGCCGGTAGCCGTCGCTTTATGCTTGCGGCGCAGCTTCAGCTTCATCTACACTCGTAACACCCGACGACGTCCCCACACTTTACCTTCCAGACGGATGATCTCGTAGTACTTATCGAACCCACGGGTGGGCAATTGCCCGGCCAGCTCATTGAGCCAGCTGATCACCTCTATATCGTCTTTCCATGGGATCCCTCCCGCCGTCATACTGCTTTAAAATGGAGACAACCTGGGCCTCCGTTAATCGCTGCTTTTTCATATTGACTGTTTAAAATTAGCTCTTTCGAGTCTAATTCCAACCTGTCCTAATATCAGCGAAGGCTACAAAAGCGATAAGGCTTCAAAAGCATCAGATAAAGAATAATCAAAAAGCTGTCTGAAATATGTCCGAACAGCTTTCAATTTAAAATCAACCTAAAAAGTCGGGAAGACAGGATTCGAACCTGCGACCCCCTGGTCTAAGGCTAAGGATGCCAAATAAAATCACTAATGTGTTATAACTAGTCGATGAAGATCTTATTTGATAGCAACGACTCGGCACCTGTCTCTTACTCTGTTTTCTTACCCAAAAGGTTAATAATATGTTTTAACTTGACAAAAATAGGAAATATGGGAAATAGCAAGATCGATTCGAGAAAAAGCGCTTCACTAGAAAAGACTAACCTTCTATTTTTGTGAGGGCATTGAAGTCTGATTGTTCCGACTTCTATCAACCACATGCGCAGACGACCAAAATTGAAGCAGCTGACCATTGCTCTCCAAAGTCTGTTTCAGCCTTTCCATGGGGGATTGAGAAAGCCAAAGCTTCAATTGAAGATCCTTAATATGTTGTGGAGTATCTGTCATCTGTTTATCAGGTCGAAGGTACGTAATTTCAGTTGTTTAACCCACTTTGAGATATACGCCCAATCCAGGTTGTCGACAATAACCAGGTTTTTAATATCTTCTATCTGTACAGCGGATTGAAAATCCTGTATCCAAATCAGCTTCGATATTAACAGGTCTTCCGGAGAAACAACGCAAATAGTCCTTCCATAAAATTCTACTTTTAGCCTCCGGTTAAATTCCTCTTTTCTGAACGGGTCATCTTTCAAGACAACAAAATCCGCCTTGTAGTAAGTTGCATGGTCAATAATATTGAACATCTTAACTGGTCCTTCGATTGCTTCTTTCACAGCATCCCTGTCACAATAAAATCCCTCTTTAAAGCTATTAACAAATAAATCTATGTTTTTAGCTTCAAGATGGATAATGAAATCTATGTCTCTGGTCATTCTTGGGACGGTATATAGTCCCATTGCTATGCTACCAGAGAGCATATAGGGTATCTCATATTGATCAAGAACGTCTGTAATTTTTTGAAAAAAGGAAACCATATTGAGATCAAGTTACTTCAATACATCATGTGATTACTTATATGTCCTAATCCTGACCCAAAATTATGAAAATAAAAAAGCGAGCTAATATATAGCTCGCTGACTGTAAGTCGACCTGGCTGTACTTACTTCGAACCTGGTCATGATGGATTTAAAGGCTCTTGGCTGCGTAACGATTTGATGATCAGATAAAAATTGAAAACTCGTCATATTTTAAGTAAATTTGATTCCATGTACACCACAAGCCAAATATTAACCATTTTAAAAGAGAAAAAGGATTACCTGCAAAAAAGGTATCCGATCTCTGAATTGGGCATTTTTGGCTCTTATGCAAGGGGCGACTTTAATGAGAAAAGCGATATTGACATTCTCGTCGATTTCAATGGCAGGATTGACGGATTTGAATATATCCGGCTTGCTCACGAGTTGGAGGATACCTTTAACCAAAAGGTCGATGTTGTCTCCCGCAAAGGCATAAAACCTCAATATTTACCTTATGTAGAGAAAAGCCTCATCCATGTCTGAGCGTAATTTGTCCTTATTGCTATTGGATATTGAAGTTTCGATCGGCAAAATTTTGGAGTACACGGCAGGGATGACCTTTGATTCCTATGAGGCTGATTCCAAGACCAAGGATGCCGTTGAACGAAATTTTGAGATCATCGGTGAGGCCGCCTCACGAATTCCGGATGATTTCAAAAAGCTGCACCCTAGCGTCGAATGGCGTATCATCAAAGACTTCAGGAATTTTATCATCCACGAATACTTTGGTATCAATAATCAGATTGTTTGGGATACCATTCAATTCCGGTTGCCGGATTTGTTGCAAGAGATTTCCGATCTAATTTCAACAGGCGAATAAGTCTAATGAACCTTTTTGTATTCGAACCCTCAATCTGCTGAAATAGAGAACCTTTTATTGGGGACTATCACACAAAAAAATATAAAACCCGCCGTGGTTGGCGGGTTTTGAATTATTGTCGGGAAGACAGGATTCGAATATCGTCTGTAAATAATTAATTATTAGCAAGTTGCAATCAAAGAAAACTTAAACTCACTGGTTAACTCACCAACCATTTGTGTAAAAAGAGCTTTTCAAATGTAGTCATTTTATGTCACATCTCATTGCAGCTCCAATCTACATATTCCTTGAGTTTGATAGATTGTTCCCTCGCTAAGATTTATTTTCCCCTATACCTCCATTATCATCGCCCTGGTTTTGATCAGAGCGTGACATCAATTCAAAATAATACCAATAGCTATAAAGGGTATAGGAGGGCATGATAAAATCAAAAAAGATTTTAGTAAGCATCCCAGCAGATATATATATGGTCATATCTTCGGGTAAGGTGTCCGATGGTAGATTGACAGTGACCCGGATGGCTTGGTTGTCATTTAAAAAAATGGACTTGCCGGCCCCTCGATCTTTCATTTTTGCAGTCTCTTTGCGCGAAGCCCACTCGGCCCTGAGTCCGACCTCGGAGGCCAGGGCTATGTATGCATCCAGGTCCAGCATCATCAGCACTATTACACGGCCAAAGAGAATATCAAAAATAAAGTCAGTTGTAAAAGGCAGATTTACGATGGGCCTGTTTAGGGACTCTAGCACCTGTAGGTAATTGATGATGATGTAGCGGAAGCCCTTTTGCTCCGCGATGGACTTTAGCAGGATGGGACCACCATCGCGGAAGGGGCCTTTGGTAATACCGATGTGTAGGCAACCCTCGATCACATCATAGCCCCAGAGATTTCGGGTCTTCAGCTGTTCTTCCAGCGCGGAAAGTCGGTCTATGAAATAAGGCGTGGGCTCCTTAGGCGTAAGGACCTTGTAAGGCCGACCGGTCTCCAATTCTACTCCTTCGTCGGTACGCAGGATGTTGGTGAAATTTTCCATCTCCTGGAGCTGGCGCAATTGGCGCCTGAGCTGTTTCATATCCTTATCGTCGAGCATATGTTTCTCTGCAATATCTGGAGGAAGTAGCATTTCTGGTCCCAACTCTTCAATGATCTCAATGTTTTTGATATTTTTCTCACCTTCCTTTACTTCAGCCACAGAAACGATCCCGTGCTGAACTACTAACAGATCTCCAATCTGAACATAGCTCGTAAGATCAGTAAGCAGGGCGAAGTCTCGCGGATTATCGTTGATGCGAGCGGCTACCTTGAGTACCGACTCCACGTTTGAACTACTCAGGATTTTGGTGTCTTCGACCTCCTTATAGAGCTGCCGAGAAATATAGAGCTGGCCACCAGTGATCTGCCATACTATACCATCAACCAAATGGCGCAGTATTTTCTCTTTATGATCGATCTCTTTTGCTTGTTGCTTCAATCGAAAGATGCGCGCCTTGTTTTTACTGGCATGGGCGGTTTTCAATTCCTGCTTATTTTGTATTCGGTCCTCCTGTAGTTCCAGGATAAGTGAAATGATGCGCTCCTGGCCTTTCTTAAACCCGGTGTGACAGTTAATCAGGAATTGGTCCATGTTATGTTTTAGGAATTCCTGGGCGGCCTTCCCATCGGTAATACTATCAGGTAGGGTAGCATCGATGCCGACGGCAAAGATCATATCCGAAATAGCCCTCACATCAGCTTCAAAGCTCTTCCAGGCCTGTTTTTGTTGTAGATATCCCTTCCGAAGCGGATCCAGCTTCGCCTTGGCTGATTCCAGGTCCTTTGCACCAGTCTGAGATAGAATTTCCTGTTCATATGCTTTTGTATGCGGAGTAATGATCCCATTTTTGATGTTGTTCGCTAGATAGGTAATCCCATCTCTACCGTCAGCCCCGGCGCCACTTAGAGCGGACTCGATTGCAAAGTGAGCCAGGCGGTTCGGAGTATTCATAATTCCCATGTTGGAGGGAATCTTTGTATAAAGCACAGTGTCCACGCCGGCAAAATTCACAAGCCGTTCCACTCTCACTCCATCCTTGCTATCCGCCGCAGGCGGCACATACCTGAGCGTTGATCCAACCTTCCCCGTCTCTCGACGCCAGAGCATTGTGGCGGCATCATCTTCCGCAATACTAGCCGCCAACACTAGAATCACAGCTGCTACCGGAGCGCCATCTTTTTCCCAGGTAGGGACGACCGTAGGAGCCATATCGCGAGTCTTGCTCAGGCGTGCGTATTCTACGTTGAACGGGGTTTGGCACGGGATGCGGTCGATGATAAGGGGTTCCAGCTCTGCGCCAGGGTCGCCTACGAGTGAACCGTAGGCCAAGATACCGATACCGGTTTGAGGGAAGGCATTTTCCATTGTATAAAGGTTTAAGGTTTCCGGAGCAAAACTAATACTTAACTTGGACCTCGCCCAATTGGCTGCAGTGACCGAACCGGGCTACCCCATCAACCCCAAATACCATTATACCATGGAGATAAATATCGACCGCGCCCACGAAATGTTATCGGACTTTCTGGAGATCTGGAACCCGCAACGGATGCAGAACTTAAAGCTGGAGGAATACGTCGGCGTCGGCAATAAATACACCTTTGTCCAGTACTTAGAGCATCGTACAAGAGACCTTGGTAGCATTGGAGGCATGGACTCCTCCAAATTTGGTATGTGGGAAAGGCAGCATCCCGACGAAAAGCACGACCGGTATACTAACTTCGGCAAATACTCTTGGCCAAAGCGGTTGCCCTATACAACGGCTTCAGAAACCTTTGCGGCTATCAAGGCCGAGCTGCTATCCGTTATCGCCGACGCCAGGGAAGGCAACTTCGCGGCCATCGACCGTACTGGTATCCTTACTAATTTTTTTAAGTGGAAGGTGGCCTTCCTTTACAGCAACGAGAGGCTAATTCCTATTTTTAGCCGAACCATCTTGGATGGGATCGCGGGAGGACTTAAACTCCCTGGCATCATAAAAGCGCTGCCTGTGTCGGTGATCCAACAGGCTATGATGGCCGGCAAGCCCTTTAACCTCAACATATACGAATACGCCAGTCATCTGCTGGCGAACTACCCATCTGCTCGAAAAAAGAAAGCCAACCAAGAAGGAGATAACGGGGGTGAAAGACGTACGACCCGCAAAGCTTCTACTGGAAAAAAAACGGGCTCTTTTTCAAGAAAAGGAATAGCCCCCACCATCGTCACGCAAGAACACAACCGGCTCCAAGAAATCCTTAGAGCCCGGCTGGTGGCTGAGTATGGAGAGGATTCAGTGCTGCTGGAACACAACTATGTTGATCTGAAGGTATTAAGGCCAGAGGGCAACGTGCTCTACGAAGTGAAGTCTTCCGCCTATGCCGCTGACTGTGTAGAAGAAGCCCTTGGCCAAGTACTTCGTTACGCATTCTATCACGGGCAAGACCAAGAAGACGCAGCTGAACTGGTCGTCGCCGGACGTTTCCCGCCCAACGAAAGCGAAGCGGCATATATCGCCTTTGTCTCAGGGCAGTTAAACATTCGTTTCCGCTACATGGCTATCGAATGAGTCAAGCCCAATGCGATTAACAGGATTGCTACCACTTGGATAATCCGCAAGAACTTACTCAAATTAGCTACCATCTGTCAGAATCCGGTCGATTTGACAGCAATTCGCTCCTGACATCTCGTCAATACAAGCTAAGAAAATTATCATAAGGATTTGGGACGCCCAAAACCGTCTCACAAAATAAACACCTATATATCCCTGGGAATAAGGCTATAAGGTATAATGATTGTGGTAACAACTCTAAAAATCATCACTATGGTTAAGATTGATGGCATACACTTTCAACCCTGGGTCGGGGCGCGTTATTATGATAAGAGAAATTTATTTTTATTCGGCGAATCACATTATTTGGACGATGTGCCAAATGAGGAGGATGATTTTAGTGCAGGCTATGATAATATGACCATTGAAACAATCCGAGATAATCATTTGGCCGAAAAAGATATGAGAACGCCTTATTTTAGAAATATAGGTCGGCTCTTTTATCCTAATGTGTATTAGTTAGTATTTGATCGGACAACCAGGGATTTTTAGTTTTATAGGGTCAGGATATATTTAAGCTGCTGGGGGAAGATGATCCAGCATCTTCTGTCTCGCTAAGGTAACAGATTTGTTAAAAGTTTCCATGGGTGTT
>DASZOW010000787.1:0-4759 GCA_035550615.1 Puia sp. | reverse complement strand
GGTGTCGACTGCCGTAGCTGGTAGCCCGATTATCGTGCCGGCTGGCGGAGATGCTACCCCCTTGATTCAGCCTGCCGGTCTGCCGGCGCCTCCGCTGCAGTTACGCCGGGACGCAGACAGCCTCGCCGCACAGCGGTTCTTTATGCACCATGCCCGCCGCTCCGGCGGGATCACCCTGCGTCTCGGCGGAGTCTACGTCTGCGATAGCTTGTTGTGGCTGGCCCTTTCCGTCAGGAACCATTCCCCGGTAGGATTCAAGCCCCTGTGGCGGCGCTTCTATCTTGAGGAAACAAAACGGATTCGCCGACGGGCGATCCAGCAAGTGCCGCAAGCCCCTGTCATCATTCCCCCTGCCCAACCCGTTCCCGCCGGCGGGCGCGAGCGTCTCGCCATAGGATTCTTCCCATTTACGGTGCCGCGCGGCCAAAGACTCTTGCTGGATATTACCGCTCAGGACGGCCGCCGGATAACATTGCGGATCAGGAACCGCCAAATACTTCGTGCCCATGACCGCCGTTGATGCCTTGACGATGTTCCTCGACCGCGCCAGCAGCGACCCCCGGATCGGCCCATCTCATCTAAGCCTGTATCTCGGCATCCTCTATCTCTGGCATGCCCAGGGAACGCCATGCCACGTCGAAGTCAGCGCCCGCAAGCTGATGCCCCTGGCCAGGATCGCAGGTGCGAACACCTACCATCGCACCATCCGCCAGCTTCACCGCTATGGCTACCTCGAATACGAGCCCTCCAATGACCCCGACCACCCCAGCCGAATCTATCTATAGATCCCCGTGAAAATCCTTAGACTCTAACTTAGAGTCTAAAGGAAACCGCCTCTCGACATCCCATCTTTGAAGAAGCAAAACTAAAATCACAGAATATGAAGCGTTGGAAAATAGTCAATGGTAAAAAGATCAATCACCATGTAGCCTTGCTACAGGCGGCGGTAGCCCTCTCCATGGCCGCCGCGGCCCAGACCGCCGACGGCAACGCCGGATTGAACCAGGCCAACACCATGGTTCGCGGCTATTTTGATTCCGCGACAAACCTGATGTATGCGATCGCCGGCATCATGGGTCTCATCGGAGCCGTCGAAGTCTTCTGGAAAATGTACCGGGGGCATGAGGCCGGTCGCGCCATCGCCATCTGGTTCGGCGGCTGCATCTTCCTCGCCCTCGTGGCCACCGTCATCAAAAGTTTCTTTGGACTATAAGCATGAAAACTTATAAGATCGACCGCGCCATAGGTCGGCCCATCGAGTTCCGGGGACTGAAAGCACAGTATTTAGGGCGCTTAGGAGCGCTAATGGTAGGGTTGGTTGCAGTAATGGCGGTGCTGCATCTGTTGGGGATGTCGTCCTATCTCATTGTGCTTTTGGCCTCGGGCCTCGGCGGTATCAGCGTAAGAAGATTGTATCGCCTGAACCGTATCTATGGCCAACACGGACTGATGAAACGCCGGGCGCGCCGCTCTATGCCGTCGACGCTATATTCCCGGTCGCGCCAGATCTTTACCCAATTATCCGAACATGAATCGAGCTGTAAACTTCAATGAGTCCCTGCCGATACTCGAAGTCTCCTCCGGATGCATCGTGAGCAAATTCGGTGACGTTACCGTAGGAATCAAGGTCCAAAGACCCGAGATCTTTACCCTCGGTGACAAAGAGTATACTCAGCTACACGATGCCTATGTCAAGGTGATGAAGCTGTTACCGCCTGGGACCATCGTCCATCTGCAGGATATTTTCTGGGAAGACCGGTGGCAGCCGGAACACCCAACGGGCGTCCCAGGCTTTCTCGCAGCCGCCAGCAATCGGTTCTTTACCGGCCGTCCGTTCTTACGGCACACCGCTTATATCTATCTGACCCGTCGCGCTTCGGGTCATGCCAGGATCAACAGCGCCTCCTCCGGTCTGCTGCGTAGCTACCTCGTACCACCCGAAACCCTCGATGAACAAAGATTATGGGAGCTGAAACAAACCCGCGACCAGTTCGTCTCGGTCCTCACGGAATCCGGGTTAATAGCCGCCGAACCGTTGCAGGACGAGAACCTGGCAAGTTCGGAAACACACTCCGGGTTGATCGAACAATATTGTCATTTGCTCGATAACGACGAACCCGTTTTACGGGATATCAGCTTCTGGCCGGGCATGCAGATCGGAAAGCGTCATGCAGTATTGTACACCCTGGCCGATGCAGAAAAAGTGCCGGCGCAATGTTCGCCGGCCGTACCCTACGAAAGATACAGCTCCGACCAGGCAAAGCTATATGTTGGCTTTATGGCGGCGCTGGGACTCTTGCTTCCATGTAACCACATCGTCAACCAATATATCGTCATTGGTGATAGTGCGGAGACCTGGGGGTGGCTGGAAAGAAAGCGGTTGCGTATGCAATCGCTTTCCCGTTATTCCCGGTCTAATGCTTTGGCGGCGGAAGCCATCGGGGACTACATCGACGAGGCCCTGGCGGGACAGCAGACACCGGTACGTGTGCACGTGAATGTCATGGCCTGGACGGACCATTACGAACAGTTACCGCAGCTGCGTTCTGGCATCGTATCCGCAATCACCCGGATGAATGCGATCCCTCACGAAGAAACGCAGGGAGCGCCGCAGCTTTGGTGGGCCGGCATCCCCGGGAATGCGGCCGAGCTACCCGAAAACGAGTGCTGGCATACCCTTCTCGAGCAAGCATGCTGTTTCCTGATCCATGAAAGCAACTACCGAGACTCGGTGAGCACCTTTGGGATACGGCTCGGTGACCGGCTTACCGGTAAGCCCGTGCATGTGGATCTCGATATCGAGCCCCGGCGGAAGGGCTGGACGCAGAATGACAATCTGTTTGTTCTGGCCGGTTCCGGCGGCGGGAAGTCGTTTTTCATGAATCATTTGTGCCGGAGCTATTACGACCAGGGCATGCATGTCGTGCTCATTGATGTGGGCCATAGTTACAGGACCCTGTGTTCGCTGCTTGGCGGCTATTACTTTACTTATGAAGAGGCCAGACCCATGCGCTTCAATCCATTTTATCTGTCTTCAAACCAGTCGTTCGATACCGAAAAAAAGGAAAGCCTTAAATCCCTGCTCATGGCGTTGTGGAAACGGGCGGACGAGGTACAGTACCGGAGTGAATACGTGGCCATTTCCAATGCATTGCAGCTGTATTATGATCATCTGAAGACCCAGCCGGCGGTATTCCCCGGCTTTGACAGCTTTTATGAATTTATGGCGGGCGCCTATCGCGATATGCTTGTCACGCACGACGTCAAATCCAAGGAATTCGATCTCGAGAACTTCCTCTACGTCTTACGGCCTTATTACCGTGGCGGAGAATTCGATTTCCTGTTGAATGCCCGCGAGAACCTGGATCTCTTGAATGCGCGGTTTGTCGTGTTCGAGCTCGACAATATCAAGGATCATCCCATCTTATTTCCCGTGGTGACGTTGGTGATCATGGAGGTGTTCTTGTCCAAGATGCGGCAGCTGCGTGGTGTCCGTAAGGCGATCGTGATCGAGGAGGCGTGGAAGGCCATTGCCAATGCCGGTATGGCGGAGAATATCCGTTACTGGGCAAAGACCGTGCGCAAGTTCATGGGCAAGCTGGCGTTGGTGTCCCAGGAGGTCGAGGATATCGCGGACAGTCCGATAATCAAACAGGCCATCATCAACAATGCCGACTGCCGCATCCTGCTCGACCAAAGCAAGTTCCAGAACAACTTCGACCAGATCCAGTCGCTCCTCGGCATCACCGCCAAACAAAAAGCCGAGATCCTCTCCATCAACCGCGGCCATGATCCCGGCCGCCCCTACAAAGACCTCTGGATCGGCCTCGGCCCCACCCGATCCCACGTCTATCGCCTTGAGGTCTCCCCCGAAGAATACTGGGCCTACACCTCCGACCAGGCCGAAAAGCTCAAGCTCGAAGAATACCTGCACCAGTACGGCACCTACCCCCAAGCCATCCAGGCCTTGATCAGCGGCTTCTAACCCTCCCTCCAATCCCCTTGAGGTTTGACATCCCGCCACAAAACAAATCAATTCGCCGATTTCGCCGCTTTAATTTTGTATCGTAAAAAATCAACGAAATGTTCCGCCTCTTCACCTTTGTTAAATATTCCGATAGGCAGTTTATAAAGACCATCATATTCGACGAACACATACCACCGTGGCACATTAGGACCGCCACGATTCGGATATTCCACTCCAAACCTGGTAATCTTGTCAAAAGGAATTATACTGGGATGCTGTAGTATTCGATCTAAAAGGTTACCTATAGGATTAAGCGTCGTTCGGAAAATAACCTTTTCTCTTAGGTCGACTCCGACTCTGTTAAGCGATAAAGCATCGTAAAGAAAGACCAGAGTAGCGGAAAAACACACAACAATTCCCCAAAAATCGTCATCTGCACCCTCTAAAAAAAACACGATTCCGAGAAACAAGAATAGTAGTGTAAGCGTTATTCTCTAACCGATTGCTGGATCCGAAATAAGAATAACATCATCCTCTAAAACGACTTTGGGACGCTTTAATCTTTGAAATTCAGTCGCAGTAGTCATGTTAAAAAAAATATTGTGACATCCAAAAACTTACTTGAAACCAGCACCTGGGCAGGCATTAAACTGTATTAGTTAGTATTTGATCGGACAACCAGGGATTTTTAGTTTTATAGGGTCAGGATATATTTAAGCTGCTGGGGGAAGATGATCCAGCATCTTCTGTCTCGCTAAGGTAACAGATTTGTTAAAAGTTTCCATGGGTGTT
>DASZOW010000786.1:0-14502 GCA_035550615.1 Puia sp. | reverse complement strand
ACATCTTCGAATCCAAAGACCAGGTGTTGCTCACCGAGAGTACCGCAAGGCGTTATTTTGGCGACAAAGACCCGATAGGTAAGCGGCTGCGTTTTCAGACAAAGACAGACATGGTGGTCGTCGGCGTGCTGAAGGATCTTCCGGAGACGAGCTCCATCCAATTCGACATCCTGATGCCGATCTCGATCATCGAGGAGCGGGACAAGGCATACAATCCCTGGAACAATTTTATTTACTACAGTTATTTGCGGCTCGATGATGCGACGGCACACGATCCGGCGACGTTAGCGCACCTGGAGCAGAACCTGGATACGATCTATAAAAGGAATGGGTATCGCGGTCTGACGCCGAACTTTAACTTGCAGCGACTCACGGATATCCATCTCGGCCAGCATTATTTTATGGATGTTCCCGGCGGCGGCAGCATGCAATATGTACGCATCTTTTCGCTGGTGGCGATATTTATTCTGATGATCGCGTGTATCAATTTTATGAATCTGAGTACGGCGCTGTCCAGCAGACGCGCCAAGGAGGTAGGCCTTCGAAAGACGGTGGGCGCGATGCGTTGGCAGCTGATCGCGCAATTTCTCGGGGAGGCCGTGTTGCTGGCCTTGCTGTCACTGGCTCTGGGTTTGTTGTTGGTATGGGTGCTGATGCCGATGTTCGATAACCTGACGGGTAAGCACTTTTCGATGGCCGCGCTTGGTGGCAGCCGCATGCTGTTGCTGGCCGGTGTTGCGGTTTTCGCGGGTCTGGTATCGGGAAGCTATCCCGCGTTGGTCTTGTCGCGGTTCCAGCCGGTGAAGGTGCTCAAAGGGCTGAAGCTGTTCGAGCCGGGTAAGGCGTATTTCCGAAACGGGCTAGTCGTTCTGCAGTTTACGATCGCGATCGCGTTGATGGTGGGGACGCTGGCCGTATACTGGCAATTGCACTATATCCAAACCCGCGATATGGGTTTTGATAAAAGCAATCTCTTATATGTGAACATCCCCCAGGTGGGCGGGCCTGAAGACATGCACAAAGGCGCACGGCTGATCGATGCGGGTATTGCCGGAGAGCAGGGTGTCGTAGCGCATAGCGTGGTCGGTGATCTGCCGACCAATCTGACCTCAGGAGATGCAGACGTGGACTGGCCGGGTAAGGATCCGAAAGACCAAACCATATTCCCGTTGCTCGGCGCCGATGAGAACACGGTAAAGGTATTTGGGATGCATTTGTTACATGGCCGGACTTTTTCCAGGGCCTATGGCAGTGATGACAGTGCGGTGTTGGTCAATGAGGCGGCGTTGCGGGTATTCCATTATGATCCGGCTACGGCGGTTGGCAGGACGATCCGTTACGATGGCCGGCCGTTGACGATCATCGGGGTAGTCAGGGATTTCAATTTCAAACCGGTGCAGTTCAACATGGAGCCGTTGCTGATGCCATATAATTTCTGGCGTGGGTATACGTATGTCGTGGTCAGGACGGCGCCGGGGGCTACGGAAAAGGTGATCACGGAGTTGAAGAAACAATTCCAGGCGGTCTTCCCGCAATATGTTTTCAACTATGGCTTCGTGGATAGGGACCTGGACCATTTGTATACGTCGCAGCAGCAGGTGGCGAAGCTGTTCAATGTGTTTTCGCTGATGGCGATTTTTATCTCATGTCTGGGATTATTCGGGCTTTCGGCGTATACGACGCAGCGGCGGGTCAAGGAGATCGGGGTGCGGAAGGTGCTGGGGGCGAGTGTTACGGGCATCGTGCGGTTGCTGGCGGTAGAGTTCCTGGCGCCTGTGGCGGTGGCGACGCTGATCGCATTCCCGTTGGCGGGCTGGGTGATGGATAAGTGGCTGCATTCCTTTGCGTACAGGATCGGGTTGC
This sequence comes from Puia sp., assembly GCA_035550615.1. GTDB lineage: Bacteria > Bacteroidota > Bacteroidia > Chitinophagales > Chitinophagaceae > Puia. The sequence goes on along the minus strand of DASZOW010000786.1, from coordinate 12,639 downwards.
AATGGTGGTTTTTTGCAGTGGCGGGCGTGTTTGCGCTGATCATCGCGCTGTGTACGGTGAGTTACCAGGCTTTGCAGGCGGCCAGGGCCAATCCGGTGAGATCATTGAGGAGTGAATAGGGCCGGGCGGGCAAAAAAATGCGGTTATTCACAGACTATTAGGTGTAGCTGAACGTTGTTTATGCAGCTAAACCTTTGTACATGCGCGCCTTAGCCCTAGTTATCCCGGTTCTGATGGTTGCTTTTTTCTCCTGCAACGGCCCCGACTCCGACGGTCCATCCGGCGGGGAGCTATTGACCACCACTTCCTATACGATAGATCCGGCGAAAGATACGGTCCTGAAGACGCCCGGCGGCGCCCTGCTGAAGATCGGGGCGGGAACCTTTGATGCCGGCGATGCTGCCGCGGTGCGGCTGGAAGTCAAAGAAGCTTATACGAGCGATGAGATCAGTAAGGGCAAGCTGAGCGACAGGCTGAGGGATGAGGCGTTGAACAGCAATGGCATCATCTATGTCAATCTGGCTGCGGGCCAAAGTGTCTCGATCCGCAGACCGATAACCGTTTCGATCCCCGCCAGATCGATCCAAAAGGACATGCAGGTATACAAAGGGCAACTGGACCAAGGTGGCGAGGTCGTCTGGTCCGAGCCGAGGTCGCTCGATGACAATCCGGGATTAAGACAGCTGGACCATGGACAGGCGATCTACATGACAAATTGCGCTGCCTGTCACAAGCTCAGGGGCGATCTGCATGGTCCTTCTCTTGCGTTCCTCGCTTTCCGGCGGGACCGGCAATGGCTATACGATTTTACTCGCAACAATGCCCGGATGCTTTGGCGCGGCGATCCCTATGCTTGTTTTCTTTTCAACCGTTATGGAAAAACGGTGATGCCGCTCTATCCTGATCTGAACGACACGGACCTGGACGCGGTGTTTCAATATGTCACTAGCGCCAGCAAGTCCCTGGGGCTGGACAGCAATGCGGTGGTCGATCATAAGGCCTCGTTCGACAGCTGTGCAAAGAACGATCCGAATTGCGCCGGGGCGATCCAGCGAATAGAGGCCATGCATGGCAGCGACACAACGGCCCGTCCGGTGATCGCGGATATCGAAAATTATTATTCTTTTCCGATAGACAGGCATGGCTGGTACAATGTGGCCGTCAAGGGGGAAGGCGAGAAGATGACGGTGGACTCGACGGCCGCCGGGTCGGGCGAGATGACGGGGCCGTTAGAATCCTGTCCCTGCTGGTGTGATGTGTCGGCATACCGCAAGGCGGACAGCGTCGCGCGGGCGAATGGCCGTTGAACAGAAGGTCAGGAGAATCTTTGCGGTGAGATGCATGTTGGTGAAAAGAGGGCTAATTTCGGCGGATGAAAAGGATATCGGTCTTGGCGAGCCTGTTAATTTTCTTGTCTTCGCTGGTGCAGGCACAGCAATTCTATCTTTTTGTGGGGACTTATACGAATACGGGGAGCAGTGCGAGCAAGCCGCAGATGGATTCTACCGGCAGCCGGGGCATCTATGTCTACCGGTTCGATGCGGGCACGGGTAAGGCTCGTCTCCTGAGCCATACCAAGGGCGTTTGTAATCCCAGCTTTCTGACGGTGGCGCCCGACGGGCGGCATATCTATTCCTGTACGGACTCGCGGATGCTGAATGCGGGGACGTTGAGCGCTTTTGAATTCGATCGCGTCCATGGACGGCTGCGGTTTATCAATAAGGCGGCGAGTGGCGGCGATAACCCGGCTTATGTGTCGGTGGATTCGAGCGGGAAGTGGGCGGCCGTCGCGAATTATACCGGGGGATCGTTCGGCATCATTCCCATCCGGGCGGATGGGAGCGTGGGGCCGCCGGCGCTGCGGATGAAGTTTCCCGGGCATGGGGTGAATCCGGTGCGGCAGGACAAATCGCATGTACACTCCACCGTGATATCGCCGGACCAGCGGTATCTTTTCGTACAGGATCTGGGATTGGACAGGATTACGATCTTTCCGTGGGAGGAGCGGGCCGATGGAAATCGGGGCATGCAGATCCATGAGGGGCAGCGGAGTGAACGGGCCGGTGAAAATCGGGGCAGGCAGACGACGCCGGTTGAGGCGCAGGCAACAGCGCCGGTAGACGACAGCCGCGAGACGGTAGTGCGGACGGTTCCGGGTTCGGGGCCGCGTCATCTGACCTTTGGGCCGGACGGGCGGTATGCCTATCTTGTGGAAGAGATGGGGGGCATGGTGGATGTCTACCGCTATGACGCCACGGCTGGGAAGCTGGATAGCATCCAAAGGATTGCGGCGCATCCCGACTCGTGCAAAGGGCCATATCATGGTGCGGATATCCATCTATCACCGGATGGGAAATTTTTATATACGACCAACCGTTCGGAAAGCTCGATAGCGATATTTTCCGTAGATAAGGAGAAGGGGACGCTACGAACCGTAGGATATGAGCCGGTATTCGGCAAGGAGCCGAGAAATTTTATGCTGGACCCGACGGGAAGCTGGTTACTGGCGGCCGACCAGGAAAGCGGCATCATTGTGGTCTACCGGATAGATCGGGAAACGGGCCTTCTGACGCCGCTCAAAGAGCGGATAAAGGTGCCGACGCCAACCTGTCTGCGGATGATGCCGTGAAATCGGAATGGATGATGCCGTGAAAACGGAATGGACGATGGCGTGAAGCCAGGACGGATGAAGGACCATGCCGTGAAACAGGACAGACGATGCCATGAATCCAGGACGGCGGGGCCGCGATCTTCGCATATTCGGCGCCGAAGCATGCAGCAAGTTTGTTGCTGGTAACCGAATTTTTAGTATCTTACCGCAAGATCATACCTGATCCGCCGCTTACCGTTGATGAAAACCATGGGTAACAAACTAGTGTATGGGATCGCAGTTGCCATTGCCACGGTGCTTGTAATTGTCGTATTGTCGATCTGGCAGTACCGGCGGATACAGGAAACGGGAGCTATTATCAGGCATACCAACCAGGTATTATTCCAGGCCCAGCGGGTCCTGGACGCGGAGATGCAGTATGAGCTGAATGTCAAAAATTTTCTTCTCACAGGCGACAGCGCCTTTTTACGTATGGCCGGTGACACTCTGGCGATCCTGCCGGCCGAGATCAACGAGGTTAAGACTTTGACGGCGGACAACCCCGCCCAGCAAAAACGCATTGACAGCCTGTTGGCGTATGCCAGCAGGAATACGGCGATGCTGGAGGATATCGTCCGTCTGGGTAAGGCCGGTAGCTTTGACGGGCCGAACCGGCTGATCGCGGGAAATGCGAAAGCGGGCGCCTCCCATGATATCCAGATGATCATCGTGCAGATGGAACAGGAGGAGCGGCAGCTGTTGGATGTCCGGCGATTGAACAGTCAGACAAAAGCATCGCAATTGCAGTGGGTCCTATGGACGCTGATTGCCGCCGTTGTCATCCTTGCTGCCATCACCTTCCGAAAGATCAGGCTGGACTTCATCGCCCAAAAAAGGATCATGCAGCAATTGCACCGTTTCAACAGTGAGCTGGAAGCCCAGGTACGATCGCAGACCGCCAACCTAAAAGCATCTGAAGACAAGTACAAGACTTTATTTTATAAGAGCCCATTGCCGAAATGGATCTACGAGGAGGGCTCGCTGCGCTTCCTGGAAGCGAACGACGCGGCGGTCCGGTTGTATGGATATTCGCAGGACGAGTTCATGCAGATGACCCTCAGGGATATCCGACCGGAGGACGAGGTGGCGGGTTTATTGGAGGACATGGACGTGGTGAAAAAGGATCCGGCGGGTTATCATGTAAGCCAGCGGCGTCATCGCAAACGCTCGGGAGAGATCATCGACGTGCTGATCTCGGGGCATCCGATAGAGGTCGACGGCCGGCAGGCAAGGATCGTGGCGATCCTCGATATCACGGAGCGGAAACGGCATGACAAAGAGCTGCGGCTGCTCAACGCGGACCTGGCGAAACGGGCATCCGAGCTGGCGGCTTCGAATGCGGAGCTCGAGCGGTTTGCCTATATCGCATCGCATGATCTGCAGGAGCCGTTGCGGATGGTAAGCAGCTTTCTGCAGCTGTTGCAAAAGCGGTATCGGGGGCAGCTCGACGAAAAAGCGGATCAATATATCCACTATGCGGTAGACGGGGCGGAACGGATGAAGGCGCTGATCATGGACCTGCTGGAATATTCGCGGGTAGGTACGACAAAAGATGCATTCGGGGAAGTCGACACGGGCGTGGTGATGCAGGAAGTGGGGGATATCTTCCGGGAGAGGATCATAGCGGCGCATGCCAGGGTGGAGATCGGCGCATTGCCGAAGATCCGGGGCGATAAGGTTCAGCTGTTGCAGCTGTTCCAGAACCTGCTCAGCAATGCATTGAAATACCATTCCGACAGACCTCCGGTGATCCGCATCGGTTGCAAAGAGGAGAAGGCTCAATGGTTATTTTCGGTAGAGGACAATGGCATCGGCATCGATCGGCAGTTCTTCGACAAGATCTTTATCATCTTCCAGCGGCTGCACAACAAGACCGACTATTCGGGGACGGGTATCGGGCTGGCGATCTGCAAGAAGATCGTAGAGCGCCACGGTGGGAGGATCTGGGTGGAGTCGCGGCCGGGAGAGGGAACAACATTCTATTTCACTATCAATAAAAAGGTATAACGCTATCGGGTATGCAACAGATACACATCCTGCTCGTAGACGATAATGAGGGCGACATCCTCCTGACCCGGGAGGCGCTGGACGATGCACGCATTGTCAATAAGATCTCCATAGCCTATGATGGACTGGAGGCGATCCGGTTTCTAAAAAAAGACCCCGGGGGGCCGAATACCCCCGACCTGATCCTTCTCGATATCAACCTGCCGAAGATGAACGGAACCGAGGTGCTGGGCATCATCAAGAATGACCCGGAGCTTAAGCGGATCCCGGTGATCATGCTTACCACCTCATCTGCCGAGAAAGATATCCTGGCTTCGTACGATAACTACGCTAATTGTTACATCACCAAACCGGTGGATCTGGAACGGTTCATGGATGTAGTACGGACGATCGAGGATTTCTGGATCAGCATTGTAAAACTTCCAAAAGCCGTCCAATAAATGTCGGGAGACAATCAACCTATCCACATCCTCGTTGTAGAAGACAATCCCGGGGATCTCTTTCTATTGAAAGAGGAACTTCATGTTACCGGTCTCGAAATCGCCGAGATCGACAGCGCCAGCACACTTGCCGACGCCAAGAGAGTCCTGGCCAGCAAACGTATCGACCTGGTATTCCTGGATCTTAGCCTGCCCGATAGTCATGGGTTGGATTCGTATACGCGTTTGCAGCCGCTGACGCCACGTGCGGCGGTCATCCTGCTGACGGGATTGAATGATACCAACGTGGCCACGCAGGTGCTGGTCATGGGGGCGCAGGACTATCTGATCAAAGGGGATTTCGACGAGAAGCTATTGTCACGCGCCATTCGCTATTCGCTCGAACGGATGCGTAATCTGCAATATCTGCGCGAGAGCGAGGAGCGTTACCGCGAGCTGTTCAACAATAACCCGATGCCGATGTGGGTCTTCGATACGGGGACCTTATGTTTCCTGGAAGCTAATAGCGCGGCGGTACAGCATTACGGCTATAGTCACGAGGAGTTCCTGCACAAGAGCCTGGCGGACCTCCGGCTGGGTGGGGACCGCGAGGTGCTGCTGCGCGAGGTGGAGTCGGTGCGGGAAAGCCGCGACGGGCTAAAGAAGGGCATCCTGCAGCATGTGAAGAAGAATGGGAACGTCATCTTTGTGGACATGGCCTGGCACTGGATCCGCTACAAGGACAAGCCCGCGGTGCTGGCGCTGGCCAATGACGTCACGGAACGGATGCAGCTGGAACGCGAGCTCAACGAGCAGCGGATGAACCGGCAACGGCAGATCACGGAGGCGGTGATCGTGGCGCAGGAAAAGGAACGGACGGAGATCGGCAAAGAGCTGCATGATAATGTGAACCAGATCCTGGGGGCCAGCAATCTCTATATCAACACGGCCATGACGGACGAGGATATGCGTAACGAGCTGCTGGAACGGAGCACGGAGCTGGTGAGCAAGGCTATCAACGAGATCCGGAAGATATCGAAGAGTCTTATCACGCCGGGTTTACGGGAGATCGGATTGATCGATTCGATCGAGGATATCATCGATGATATAAAACTTGCCAAACAGGACATGCAAGTTGACCTGGATCTGCAGAATATCTCGGAAGAACAGATCGAAGATAACCGGAAGCTGACGCTTTTCAGGATCGTGCAGGAACAGCTCAACAATATCATCAAGCATGCGCAGGCTTCGCGGGTGCTCATCCGGCTGAGCATCGAAGGCGCCAATATGGTGCTGACGGTGACGGACAATGGGGTCGGGTTCGACATCGGCCGCCATCGGAAGGGGGTAGGCATCACGAATATCATTTCCCGCGCGGAACTGTTTAATGGGAAGGTCGAGATCGCGACATCGCCGGGCGACGGGTGTACGCTGACGGTGAGCATACCCATATAGGGCAAATGCGCGCTTGCAGGTGTTGGGACCGGATTGTATCTTTAAGGCAATTCAAGCCTATGAACCGTCTTTACCCTACCGTTAGGAGAAGCTTGCTGGCCATCGTATGCACAGCATCCTTGCAAACACTTATCGCTCAGCCAGTTATCAACTCTGTTTCGCCGGCGGCGGGTCCTGCCGGTCTCCAGGTCGTGATCAAAGGGGCGAATTTCAATCCCACTCCAACTTTGAATGAGGTGTTTTTCGGCGTGGCTCCGGCCCCGGTGATGAAGGCTTCGACGGATTCGCTGCTCGTGCGGGTGCCGCAAGGGGCTAATTTTCAGGAGCTTTCGGTGTATACCGGCGGGCTTACGGGGTATTACTGGGCAAGGCCGCCGTTTCGGAAGACATTTGGGAAGGGAGGGGTGGCTTTTACGGCAGGCTCCTTTGCGCAGTATTCGAGTTTTTTTCCGGTGGACGGCGGATCGCTGGCTATTGCGGAGGTCAGCGGCGATCAAAACGCCGACATCATCACGGGCGGGTTGAATACAAACGGCGTCGTGGTTGGTAAACGCGGGTTCAGCGTGCTCGGGAATACGAGCGTGAGCGGAACGGTCTCTTTTTCAACGAAACATTTCTATGCCGGCTATGTGCCATTTTTTACCAGCATGGCCGATATGAATGGGGATGGCAAGGCCGACGTGGTGGCATGGGATACGACCATACTTGGCAACAATGAGATCGCGGTTTATCCGAATAATGGTAGTCCCGGGACGGTATCTTTTGGGAGCGGGACCCACATCTCGTATGGCAGCGGGTTTACGGGCGTGCCGATCAAGATGGTCGTCCGGGATTTCGATGGGGATGGTAAACCGGATGTGCTGACGACGCATAATGTGGTCGCGAGTAATACGACTACCTATTTTACTTTTTTGCGGAACACGAGCTCCGGCGGAACGGTTTCGCTTCAGCAGCTTCCGGACATGGCGGCGCAGAGCTGGTATGGTGTAGAGCCTTCCGTCTCGAATTATATCGTAGCGGATCTCGACAGGGATGGTAAACCGGATATCGTGGCGATGCAGAGTAATGGGTTTTATTTTTACCGGAATACGAGCGTTCCGGGGACAATATCCTGGGCGCCCAGCTATTTTCTCAGTTATTTCGCTCCCGGGACACAGATAAGCGATCTTGCTGCCGCGGATCTGGATGGGGACGGGTTTCCGGAACTCATCTATCTCGTTCTGGCCGGCTCCAGCTATCAGCTGGATGCAATGTGGAACGATGGGCAGCCTGGTCCTACCTTTTATTCGCCTCATGCGTTTGCAACGGGTAACGGTGCGGCGCGGCTGGCCGTCGGCGACCTGGATGGGGATGGCAAACCTGAGCTGGTGGTCAGTAACAAGACGGATGGCACCGTCGGGGTATACCGTAACACTTGTACACCCGTGCAGGGGATGAGCGATATTTTCTTTGATGCGCCGGTGATGTATTCTACGGGACCCGGCACCAGTGGGCTCAACGAGGCCAATGACCTGGAGATCGTGGACATGGATGGCGACGGCAGGCCCGATATAGTCGCGGCATTGCCTGATGGAACCGGGAATGTCGTGGTGCTGCGAAATCTCCTGCCCTATGCTTCGGCGCCAACGGTAACGGCAGTGACGCCCATGACCGGTACGGCGGGGGCAACGGTGGGCATCAAGGGTACGAATTTTACGGGGGCGCTGACGTTGAATTTCGGCGACGTGCCGGCGGGCTCTTATACGGTGAATAGTGACGACAGCATAACGGCCATCCTGGGCAATGGCGGAACCGGTAGTGTGGTGCTGATCGCGCCGGGGGGATCGGATACGGTGCAGGGATTTGTCTATACGGATGAGCCGCCTCCTGCAGTCACCTCGTTTACCCCGGATAGCGTCGGATATTATGGATCTATCACGATCAAGGGAAAACATTTTACCAATTTGGTTTCAGCAACAGCGGGCGGGCAACCGCTGAGCAATCTGACCTTGGTCAATGATTCGACGGTTACGGGATATGTCACGGCGGCAGCCAGCAGTTATGTGGCGGTGTTTACGACGGCGGGTGCGGACAGTTTGGGCGGGTTCACGTATATCGCGCCGCAGCCGGTCGTAATTTATTTTGCACCCACCAGCGGCAGGCCGGCAGACACCATTGCTGTCAAAGGATATCATCTCATAGGTGCCACGCAAGTTAGTTTTGGCGGCGTGCCGGCGTCCTACTTCCATGTGTTGAACGATAGCATGCTTATCGCCGTCGTTGGTCATGGGGCTTCGGGCGTGGTCAGTGTAAGCCATGGTAGTGTTTCGGGGTCGCGTAGCGGGTTTACGTTTATTTCGCCGGCCCCTGCGATCAACTCTTTCTCGCCTGCGAGCGGGAAACAGGGCGATAGCGTTACGATAAAAGGATATTATTTTACGGGCGCGTCGACGGTGAGTTTTGGCGGAACGAATGCCGGCGCTTATTCTGTAAAGAACGATTCGACGGTTCTGGCCGTGGTTGGCGCGGGTTCTACGGGGGTTGTGACCGTGACGACGGCGCAGGGCAGCGGAAGTTCTTCGGCGCAATTTACTTTTGGGGTTACGCCGCCGCCTGATACTACGGCTCCCGCACCGCCTTCGGACACGACATCGCCGGCACCGCCGCCATCGGATTCGACATCGCCCGCACCGCCGGATACTACGGCTCCGGCGCCCCCCTCGGACACGACATCGCCGGCACCGCCGCCGCCATCGGATTCTACGGCCCCGGCGCCACCACCATCGGACACCACATTATCGGCACCACCGCCGCCATCGGATTCTACGGCCCCGGCGCCACCCGATACCACGGCCAAGCCAACGGTCTTCGGCCTGCAAGGTTTTACAGTTTCGTTGTCGGCTGGAGAAGCCGTGTTGAAATGGCAGACGACCAACGATAAGAGCATCGAGAGCTATACGCTACAGGAAGGGAGCGATTCGACGCAGCTTGACATTCTCGCGAGGATCACGCCGCAGCACAAGGACTCTGCCAATTACGTATACCAGGATGCAACGCTCCGAACCGGCGTCGTCTGGTACCGACTGCTTGCGGTTGACACGAGCAATAGACAACTTTATAGTTGGACGGCTAAATTATCCTTTCCCGAAGCGAATGCTACCGGGAACGCCTATCCGAATCCGGCTGCTAATGGTATGTTGCAGGTCATGGTACCGAGTTCGACCTTGCCTTCGCAGTTCGAGCTTGCGGATATGGCGGGCAGGGTGCTGCTGGCCGTGCCGGTGAGCCCCGGAACTCTCCAGGTGCAGATCAATGTCGGAACGATCAATACGGGAACATATCAGCTCAGCTGGAGCAATGGGATCCAGCGCACGGTGCAGACGGTACTGGTCGTCAAGAGGTAGGGGGCCCAGCGATCGGGGTATGGGCCGCGGTGTCCCGGAGTGTGGCGCTGCGTGTGGGCCGCGGTTGCACAGGTTCGGTGATACTGCCGGCGGGCAGAGGTGGTCGGTTTGGTAATGCTGCCGGCGGCCGCGGGTGCACAGGTCCGGTAATGCTGCGGGCGGGCGGGGATGTCCGAGCGGGGCGCGCGGCTATAGTGCTTTCTTCAACGCCTTTACGAGGTCTTTGGCGATCACGGTACATCCTTGATTCGAGGGATGCAGGCCGTCGAAGGTCATCTCGATCGCGTCCTCGGGATACGCATATTCCGACTGTGCGGGATCAAAGGGGATCGTCGTGTAATCGGGATATTTGTAATTGCGATACTCGCCGGTCTGCGGGTCCTTGAGGCGTTTGTAGTGCACCAGACGCGGGACGGCAAGCTTTTTTTCGTGATAGAGATCGACAACCCGCAGGTGTTCGTGTTTCCCAATATTTATTATGGCATCGGCGACCTCCTCGAGGGTCTGGCCGCTTTTTTCTTTGTATGAGCCCCAGGCATTGTTCTTGGGATTATTGATATAGACGAAGTCGGCGCGCGGCATGGGTGTCATCAGGATGACCGGCGCCGTGGCGTTGAGGGCATGCAGTTTGTCGAGGATGACGCGGAAACAGCCATAGATGGTGCTGTCGCCGGTGTTATTGGCATAATCGTCCCAGGTACCGATCCGATGCGAATGCCACCAGTCGTTGGTGCCGAGGAAAACGGTGTAGATATCGCCTACGGGGATATTGAGCTTGTCCCATGATTTGGCGAAGTTGGTGGTGGTCCAGCCGTTGCGCCCCTGGTTGACGTAGTGGATATAGGGAAGCTTTTCGACGACGTCGGTGAGATAGCCTTTCGTGAGGCGGTTCTTGGTTTCGTCGGGATGGTCGTTGAGATAGGTGATGCTGTCGCCGATGGCTACCCAGGTGATCGGCGTATGGTCAATGGAGGTAAAGACGAGGATGACCGCCAGAAGGACGGCGGATCGGCGGACGAGGCGGCGGGGTTGGCGGCGAGCTGTGTGGCGGGGTTGGCGGACGGGGACTTTCATATGGAATTTATTGTTTTTGGCGTCTCCGCGAAAATAGCCTAAATTTTAATAACCCTCCTCTTATGATACGCCACTATCTCCGGATCGCCTGGCGGCAGATCCGCAGACATCCGATATACGCATCTATCCACGTCCTCGGGCTGAGCATCGGCATCTGCGCCTGCACGGTGATCTACCTGATAGCGCGCTACGATCTTGGCTTCGACAAATTCCATCCGGACGCGGACAGGATATATCGCGTTGTCGGCGATATCCGGTTTCCCGAGGGCGCCACCATGTTCCTGAACTGCCCGCCGCAGCTGGCGGAACTAGAGCATGGCATTCCGGGTTTCCAGCAGGAGGTCGGCTTTCATACGTTTGGATCGACGGTGACGATACCGGCGGGGAATGGCAAACCGGAAGCCGACTTCAGCACCAAGCCAGACCGGCGTTATGGGACTTCGCTGATCCTGACGGGGCCTTCGTTCTTCGATCTGTTTCCGCATCAGTGGGTCGCCGCCGGCCCGGCGGTACTCGACGAGCCGAATCTTATCGTGCTGACGGAAAGCGCGGCGCGGAAATATTTCGGGAGTGTTCCTGTGAACCGGTTGATAGGCCGGGCATTGATCGTGGACGACAGCCTGCCGCTAACGGTGGCGGGCATCGTCAGGGACTGGGATGGCCTCAGCGATCTCGACTATACGGGTTTTATCTCCATCAGCACGGCGCCGAACAGCTGGCTGAAGAGCCGTTTTCCGACAACGGACTGGAGAAGCCTGATACCACATACCTCACAGGCATTTGTAAAGCTCGCCAAGGGAGTACGACCCGAGCAGGTCAATGCCGAGCTGGCGGCATTTGTGGCGAGAAGGCATCCGGTGCTGTTCCCCGGAACCTCCGATATGCATCTTTATCTGCAGTCGCTGCGCGACATGCACTATACTCCGAATTTTCATCGTCAGGATACGGGTGATGATTTCCCCCAGGCTTATCTGCCTTTACTATATGCCTTGATGGGTGTGGCCATGTTTATCCTGCTGCTCGCGGTGATCAATTTTGTGAACCTTACGACGGCGCAGAGCCTGCAACGGGTCAAGGAGGTGGGCATACGCAAGGTGATGGGGAGCAGCCGCGGGGGGTTGATCCGGCAATTCTTTGTGGAGACGTTTCTGTTGGCTGTGGGCGCGGTAGTGTTGAGCGCGCTTCTCGTGAAACCGGCCCTGCATCTGTTCAGTGACTATATTCCAAATGGGGTGGAGTTTCACGTGCTGGACGGCAGGAACCTGCTGTTCTTACTCAGCATCACGTTGATCACGACTTTGATCGCCGGTGTCTATCCGGCGAAGCTGATCTCCGGCTATCTGCCCGTGACGAGTCTCAAAGGATCTACGGACAAGGGCGGCGTCGGTGGATCGTTCCTGCGCAAATCGCTGATCGTATTCCAATTCACGATCTCGCTGCTTTTTATCATCGGCTCGCTGGTCATCGGCCGGCAGATCCGCTTCATGCGCGATGCGGACAAGGGGTTCGATACGGACGCGGTCATGACGATAAGCAGGTTCCGGCCAAAGCAGGGACAGATGCAACTTTTTGCACAGCGTGTCCGGGGCATCTCCGGCGTGCGGGATGTCGTGTTGGAAAGTAACGCGCCCATGGGTTCGGCACACGCGGG
>DASZOW010000785.1:0-8026 GCA_035550615.1 Puia sp. | reverse complement strand
CGGACGCTGGAAACGCTCAGGTCTGCGGGGCAGGGTAGGGTGTTGAAGCATAGGTTGGGCAGATAGAAGACGCCGTCGCTGAAGGTCGTGACCCAGTAGCCGCCCTCCTTGTCCTTGATGATGTTGGTACAATCGCTTCGCGGAAAAAAGTGGGTTACGGTAAAGTGGCCGGTCTTAAAATTCCTGAGCCGGAGCAATCCCTGGTTTCGGGCGCAAAGCCAGAGAGTGGAGTCGTTTTCGCAATAGACACAGTTGACATAGCTGTTGAGGCCCAGGTTAAGGCCCAGACGATGGAGCGAGAAAAGCGGGGATAGCTGCGAGATGCCCGCGTAGTAAGCCGAATCATACGTGAGGAAGACGAGCGAATTGCCGCAGGGGGACAAGAAGATCTGCCGTGTAAAAGACGGGTCGTCCTGGATGTAAGAGGACCGGAAGACAAAGCGGCTTTTTGCGCGGCCATTCTCTACGACGAGGCCGGTGCCATTGGCCTTCCGGCTGCTTGAAAAACAGAATTCAGTATTATCCGGAGTGATGGCGCGAACGATACCGAGCTGGTCGTATAACTGCCTGGAATGAATATCGCTGGTGAACTTCCAACAGCCGGGGCTATCGAGTGACCGGTAGTAGCCGGCCTGATCGGTGGAGCGAATATCGGCGATGAGGAGGATGGAGTCCGTCTGCCGGTCTTCGGAAATAGCGTTTACCCCGGGGCAGTTATCGAAACGGATGATGGAATCGTTGTGCATTACCGAGGGAATGCCGATAAAAGAAATGAACCAGACGTTGTCGAACCGGTCGAGATAGATTTGGAGGATATCGTTGTCGGGGAGGCCGTCTTTTTTTGTAAAGGTCCGGAAGGTGCGGCCGTCGAAGCGGCTGACGCCCTGGTTGGTCGCGAACCAGATGAAGCCTTTGCGGTCCTGGAGACAATGATAGACGATGGAGCCGGGCAGGCCGTCCTTGACGGTAAACTGGCGATAGGCCAGCTCCTGGGCGCGGGTGGCGATGGTGGCCGTCAGGCAGAAAAGGACGAGGAGGACGCGGTGCATGGGGGAGGGCGGCTTATCGGTGCAAATGTATATCTTTGAGAGTTATGAATGATGCGCTGAAGCCTTTTATCAGGTCTTTTGCCATCCAGGAGATGGCAGAGGAGGGGGAGTACAAGGTCCTGCCCGACACCGGCGTCGTCATCGGTTTTCAGTACAAGGGCGGGCTTTTCCGGGTTGACGATGGCCAGTCTACGGCGCTCACTATTTCCGGTATTTCGGGGCTTGCCGATCGGAGCCGCATCTTTCGGAACCAGGCCGGCACCGGTACGATCCTGGTATTCTTTAAAGAAGCCGGGGCAGCCGCCTTTTTCCGTGAACCCCTGCACGAGCTTTTTCGGGAGAGCATTTCCCTCGACAGTTTTCTGCTCCGCTCCGAGCTCCTCGCGCTCGAAGAACGGCTCATCGATGCCCCGACGAATGCAGAAAGGATAGCCCGGTTGGAAAAATTCTTTATCGGCCGGATGACGCATCACGAGCCTGACAAGCTCGTTCTTGCCGCGCTGGCCCTGATCCACAAAAGCCAGGGCAATATCCGCATTCAAGAGGTCGTTCGCCAGCTGCATATCAGCCAGAGCCCGCTGGAAAAGCGATTTCGTGCGGTAGTAGGCGCCTCGCCGAAAAAGTTCGCGTCGATCGTCCGGCTGAAGAATGTTTTGCGGCAATACTCCGCCACGGGGTCTTTGACCGAGCTGGGCTATGAAGCCGGTTTTTATGATCAGGCGCATTTCATAAAGGAGTTCAAGGCGTTTACCGGGGACACGCCCGAGGAGTTTTTCAGGGGGAAGTAGGCAGGGGATTTTTTCCGGGGGCGATACACAGAGGAAGTTTTTCAGGGGGTGATAGAAAAACGATTTTTTACAATTCCGGCCGGGGGCGGCGATTCATCTTTGCGATATCAAAAACAATAACAAATGCAAAGGATGAAGACCTACGATGTCCCCCACAAAGGCCTGCGGAATGGCCTATCACAAATGTCTTTACTGGCCGGCAGGACCGACTACTCCAAGCCCGCGGAGGTTGCGGAACTATATCAGCTTGGAACCCGGCTATTCAGCATTCTTACGACCCACGCGGAGGATGAGAACAGCGTGACGCTCGCTCATCTCGAGGCTCGCTGTCCCGGCAGCGCCCAGCATGATCTCGATGATCACGAAGGAATTCATGAGGCTCAGCAAGACCTGGAAAAGCAGCTTGAGGCCGTCCGTGCCGGCGCAAGCGAAGGAAGAGATATGACCGAAGCCGGCGCCGAATTCTACCTGGCGTTCACCGAATTTCACGGTAGGTATCTCGAGCACACTGCTGAAGAAGAAAGAGTGACGCAACCGCTTCTTTGGCAGTATTTCAGCGACGAAGAGCTGGCGGCTCACCGGGGAGAGATCATGGCCAGGAATCCGCCGCAGACCTTGCTCACCTGGTTTGAATTCATCTTTCCGGCCCAGAGCCATGCGGAGAGAGTAGGGCTGCTCACCGGCTTCAAACGAATGGCTCCCCCGGCTTTTTTTGCCGAAGCGATGGAGGTGATCGAAAAAGTCCTTTCGTTATCAGAGTTCAAGCGCTTAGCAGTATAAGTATATACCATTAGTTGTATCTAAGGCGTTATTGCGGCACAATTACGTATTCCGTTGAGAATATTTTGGTTAATTTTACAGGACCTTTGAAACCCTGAATTCCGTCCAATGAAAGCCGCAATATTTTATTTGCTGAGAACCGGTGGTTATCGACTTTTCGCGGGAGTGGCGCCGATGTTTTTTACCTTCTGTTCCCACGCAGCTACCATCACTGCCCGTGCTACGGGCAATTGGGAGACCCGCTCTACCTGGTCCGGGAACGTTGTGCCGCGGGCTACGGACATTGTGGTCATCCCTGCGGGCTTTACGGTGACCGTCAGTGCAACGGGTGACGTATGTGGACCGCTTACGATCAACGCCGGGGGGACTCTTACCATCAACAAGAATGACGCATTAAGCATTGGCGGCTCTTTTACCAATGCAGGCAGCTTTACGGCAAGTACCGGCTCGACGCTGACATTCAACGGGGGCACGACTACCGTGATCAGCGGTGGCGGTACCTACCTGATAGCCGGTGTCATCGTACTGGATATGGGGTCATCGACAACGGTGCTGGATGTGCAGGACGCCAATTTCGGCACGGGGATCACCAATGGGGGTAAAGATTATTTTTCGCTTATCCAGGGAACCTTGAAGATGGACAACGCGGGAACCCTGTATATGTATGACAACGGTTCTGCCAACAGCCTTACGATCCCCTATGGTGTGACCATCGAATCCGATGCGGGCGAGCTTCACCTGGCGGACCGGGGCACTGGTAATAATGTGATCCTTTCCGGGAAGCTTTTTGTGAATGGCGGATCCGTCGATGTTCAAACGGGCCAGTCGCTCAATGCGGCACAGGATTTCAAATATACCGTAAACGGGGGCACTCCGCAGCTATATATTTCTTCGGGCACGCTCAATATCGGCGCCGGATTCAATGCGTTGAACAGTTCCGATTATATCGATTTCGAGATGACGGGCGGCACGATCATCCTGGCGTATAACGGCTATTCCAACTGGATCACGTTCCAGCTGGCCGACAATCTGGGTGGTAAGACGCTGATGTCCGCGGGGCTCATCATCCTGCAGAATGCCTGCAATAACAACATCGAGGATATCGATATGGGCGGGGCCAATGTGGCGGCGACCCTATACTCGGTGACAGGTGGAACGGTGCAGTTCGGCTATTCCGCGACCCAGGCGACGTCCACCTATTTCGGGATCGACGGCCAGCCGGCCACCAACTATCCCCATCTCGACTTCGAGCCGGGCACGGCGAAGGATGCCGCGTCTTTCAACGGCCAAAGCGTCAATATGCTCAGTCTGCATATCAACTCCAATCAAACATTCGATGCGACCCGTTTTCCTGTGGTCAATATCATGAGCAACAATGGAGATTATGCTTTCGACCAGGAGGGCACGTTTACGCAGGGGAGCAACACCGTCGAATTTTCGGGCGCCGTGCCGCAGAAGATCAGCTCTTCGAGTCTTGGCGGGCTATCTTTCTACAATCTGGAGATCGCGAATACGGCCGGCAATGTAAACCTTGCCATCCCGGTAACGGTGACCAACCAGCTAAGCTTCACCAGTGGAAAGATCGATGCAACGGCCAATTCGCTGACGTTGACAAACGGATCTGCGGCAGTGTCCGGATCATCCGCCTCTTCCTATGTTATCGCCGGCAATGGCGTGTCGCCTGCTACCGGCCAGCTGATCATCGACAATATTCCTGCCAACACCGGGACTTCGTTCCCGATAGGGACTTCGAGCTATTATTTGCCGGCGACTATCAACCCCGGGGCGAACAGCGGCACCAGCTATTCCACGTTTGTGTTCCAGGGCGCGACTTCGAATGCCCAGGCCAATGGTCCGGCATTCACTGCCCCTTTCCTGGCGCAGATGGTCAATGCGGTCTGGAACGTCAACCAGACGACGGGGTCGGGAACGGCGGCGCTTACACTAAACTGGCTGGCTTCGGGCACCGCCCTGGAAGGTTCGGATTTTCAGTCGGCGGGCACCAATATCGGCATCTCGCGATATACGGGGGCGGGCGGGGGCTGGGCGGCGCCTACGGGCAGCGGAGACGTCGCTACCAAAACTGCGGTCTCCTCGTTCAGCAACTGGACACAATATATCGTCAATAAGAATGACGTCATCCTGAGCACAAGCCTGGTGGATTTCCGAGCGGCCCTGAATGACGACAATACCGTCTCCGTCTCCTGGGAGACAGCCCATGAGACCGGTCTTACGAAATATCTCGTCCAACGAGCCGCGGGTGGCGGGGACTGGAAAAGTATAGGAATGGTTCCCGCACGCAATGATGCCGGTGGCGATGCACGGTACAGCCTGGTAGACGAACATCCCCGGGTTGGAGTGGATCATTACCGGCTTCAAATCCAGGAGGCGGACGGGACTTATTTTTACTCCGCCGTCAAGGCTATCGAGCTGAGGTCGGGCATAGGGATGACCGTTTATCCGAATCCTGCCACCGATGAGATCCGGATCGATGCGGGCGGGGGGAATGATGTGGAGAAGGTCCTTTTGCTCGACGCGGGCGGAAAAGCGTTGAAGCAGATTAATGGCTCGGGCAATACGGTAATCACCGTGCCGGTGCGGGCCTATCCGGACGGCATGTATTTTTTGCAGACTATTTCGGCGGATGGAACCAGCAATATTTCGACGTTCATGATAAGGCATTGAGCCGGGTCATCGAGTAAGGATGCTGTACGACCGGTGGAGGGAGATCATCGACAGGATCAGCCCGGCAAAGACGATCGCCGTCCTCACCCAATTCATACGGCTCCACTGGCGCCATACATTTTCAAGGATGGACTTATCCGGGGCGGCGCCCATAAAAAGGATCGAATTCCGGGGATAGAAATAGGCAAAGGTGAGGACGTCTGCCAGGATATACAGAACCAGGGCCGCGATCAGGGTGGTGCGGATGGAAGGAGCGGTTTTCCAGAATAAGATAACGCAGACCAATGCGACGAGCTGGTTCAAGGGGGAGAAGAATCTAAAGAAGGTCCCGGGATTGACCGATCTGAAATAGGCACGCGCATTTATTATGGAAGCAGGAATATCGGATCCCCACGATCTTACGTCTACCAGCGAGTTATACAAATTGACGAATGTCAGGCCTGCGGCGATCGCAATGGAGGCATAGAGCAACTGCGTTTTCATTTTTTACCGCAAAATGAGTATTCTGTGCATCGGAAAATAGGATGTATCGGCCAAAAATCTTTGGGTGGCGCATAGCGCAGCTATGCCGGATCGGAGCCTGGCTGGGTAAAGATATGACCGCAGACGGGGCCTTTACGTTTCCGGTAATCTTTGGGGGTGAGGCCGGTGTATCGTTTAAACTCGCGGGTAAGATGAGATTGGTCATAGAAATTACTTTCGTATGCAATTTCCGTAAGGCGCAGGCGGGTATGATGGACCAGCTCGAGGGAGTGAAGATATTTTTTATACAAGATCGCTTCTTCTGTACACATACCGAGCAGCTCGTTGAATTTCCTGGTCAGATTCCGTTGGGATGAGCAGAATTGTTCCGACAGGCGGGCGACAGTCAGGTCGCGGATCGGCGCGTCGAAGAATCCGCTGACGGCTTTATCCAGATCGCGATGGGGCTGGTATGGTTCGCGGGAAGCGTTATACGCCTGGCGGATCCATGTATCGATCGAGGCTATGCGCCCGCCGAAGTCCAGGGGATATAGCTGATGCCAAAGCCGGCTGAAGAAAGGATCTACCAGCGTGAGGTCGATGGCCTGGTCTATGAATTCCCCGGAAGGGACGGAGAGTAAGGTTTGAATGACGTGTGGATGGAGCCGCAATCCAAAAAGCGCATGATGGGAAGAATGGTCGAGGATGACGGGGGACGTATTGATGCCGCTTATGAAGCAGCGGGGTAAGATGACTTCGTTCTTTTCCTGCAGGAAGTAGCTGATCCGGTCGGCAGAAAAATTGAAAATTATTTCGATACATCCTTTTGGGATGATCATTTCCCTGGTATAGTCCGGCGCGCCATTGATCTGCCATCCGAGCAAAGCAGAATCCGGCGGAAATCCCCGATGGTCGATAAAAAGGGGTCTATCCATGACTAAGAAAGATAAGAAATTTATCTATAGGAACACTATTCCGCCTGCTTTAAAAATTTGTTGCCCAAGGGTTTTCTGTAACGGCGGATGTATTCGGAGGGGGTCATTCCGAACAATTTGGAGAACTGTTCCCTAAAATATTTAAGGTCGTTAAAACCCGTAGTGTAGGTAACCTCTACCACCGTTTTACTTGTGTCGATCAATAATTCCGCTGCTTTCCTCAATCGTAAGAACCTTATGAAGACGTTTACCGTCAACCCGGAAATGGCCTTTATCTTTTTGTATAAAGCAGGATGGCTCATGCCGATCTCCTGGCAAAAGAGCTGGACGCAGAATTCCGGATTATCCATATGGCGGTCGACGATCCCGATACACCTTTCCAAGAAATCTTTGTGATCCGTTTCAATGCTGGAGGTCGGCTGCAGCGTGATCGTATTGAAGAAATATTGCTGAAGCCTGTTCCGGGATCTGAGGATATTCTGAACGCGGGCGATGATCAATTCCTTGCTAAACGGCTTGCTTACATAATCTTCGGCGCCGCACTCCAAACCGAGCAGCTTCGAACTTTCGGATGAGCTGCCCGTCAATAAGATTACGGGAATATGCGCCAGACGCGCCTTTTCTTTCAGCTTGCCGCACAATTCGATACCATCCATTTTGCCCATTACGACGTCGCTGACGACGATGTCGGGCAATTCTTTGCTGATCAAAGCAAAGGCAGACGCTCCGTTGTCTGTTTCATAGATGTTGAACCGATCGGTGAATATTTCCTTTATATAGCTTCTCATCTCCGCATCGTCATCGACGATGACCATCGTCGGCAGGCCTGAAATGATCTTGTCGATAACCCTGGACTCATTGTCTATGGCTTTATGGTTATCTTCAGCGGTTTCCTCGACCAGTTCATGAATAATGCTGGGGCGATCGCATTTGCCTTCCTCTTTGGCATACTCCGCGGAGCGGGATTTATTCCTGGGAAGGACCAGCGTGAAAGTGCTGCCCTGGCCTTCCGAACTGACGCAGGATAATGACCCGGCATGCGCAACAGCGAGTCTCTTTGAAACATATAAGCCGATACCAAACCCGGATTGGGATGCTTTTTCCCTGTTATTTGCCTGGTAAAATGCATCGAACAGGCGGCTGCTGATGTTTTCAGCGATCCCGCACCCGGTGTCCCTGACGAGGATACATAGCTGTCCCTCCTCGTCCGTTAACGACAGCTCCACCTTACCGCCGGCCGGGGTATACTTCAATGCATTTGAAAGAAGGTTGAACAAAATTATTTCAATTTTCTCTTTGTCCCCGCAGTAGCATATTTCAGCCGAGG
>DASZOW010000784.1:0-5029 GCA_035550615.1 Puia sp. | reverse complement strand
CGCCAAATACAACCCGCACGGCGATCACGTCGGGGAACAGCCTGCTTCTGCCTCCGCCGGATGAGGCTTACGACGCCGGTTATGTGAAGCTGCGTGAGCTGTCCTTTGGTTACCATATTCCAGGCTCCAAACTCGGCAATGCTTCAAAAGTGATCAAAGGCATCGACATCCAGCTTCTCGGACGTAATCTCTGGATCATCCACAAGAATCTCCCGATGGCCGATCCCGAAGACGGCGCTTCCGCAGGTAATAGTAACCAGGGTCTTCAGTTTGGCAGCTACCCTACCATCCGCTCCCTTGGCTTAAACCTAAAAATGCAATTTTAAAATCACCAACATGAAGAAATCAATCTTTTATATACTTCCGGTGGTATTGGTGTTAGGGGCTTGTACGAAGGATATATCCTCTTACAATGACCAGACAAAAAAGGCGGCTGTTGTTCCCGCCGCTCCGCTTTTTACCTATGGTACACTTACGCTCACCAATCAGCTGGCTAACAATGGCGGCGGCAATATCACCCTGCATATTGTGGATTATATGGCGCAGGCGATCATCGAGGACAATGCCCAGTATAACTTTCAGACTTCGCAAATGCCCATTACGCAGTGGAATGTGCTTTACCGGGACTGTTTGAACAATCTCAAAAGGTCGGACAGTATTCTTAGCACTACCATCCCGGATGCGACCAACTCAGCTGTGACCATCACCAATCGACGGGCTTGCGTCGATATCGTGGCGGTTTATGCCTGGTATATCCTGGTGACTTCTTATGGCAATATTCCATACTCGCAGGCGCTGAACCCTGACAATATCTTCCCGGTATATGACGATCAGCATGCGATCTACACCGATCTGCTCAAACGGCTGGACAATGATCTGGCCAATCTGAGTACCGGCGGGGCGGGTTTTGCCGCGTCCGAAGATCTCTGGTTCCATGGCAATATCGCGAACTGGATCAGCTTCACCAACTCCCTGAAGATGATGATGGGTATGACGCTGGCGGACGTGGACCCTGCCACGGCAAAAACTGTGGTGGAGGCTGCGAGCCCCAATGCCATCACGTCGACCGCTCAGAATTGCATCATGGCTTATGGGTCGCAGCCCAGCAACAACCCCATGTATACCAACTTTGTCGTGGCTAAACGCAATGACTATATCGCATCCAAGCCGTTGATGGACCAGCTGCTTTCCAATGCGGACCCGCGTCTGACCTCCTACTATGGAAAGGCCAGCGCCTCCGGCAAATATGTAGGCGCGGTTATGGGTGTCCAGACTACTTATTCGACGGTATCGGGGCCTTCTACAAAGGACAGCGCGTCGAATCTTCCCTATGTCGTGCTGGACTATTCTGAAATGGAATTTCTCCGTGCCGAAGCGGTCGCACGCGGCTTTAATGTAGGCGGTACGGTCGAAAGCCATTATGATGAAGGCATCCGCCAGAGCATCAAGTACTGGGGCGGCGCCGACAGCTCGGTGACGCGTTATCTGGCCGACCCGAGCGTGGCGTATGCTACTGCCGCCGGAACCGACATTCAGAAGATCGCCCTGCAGAAGTGGATCTCGTTGTATAATCATCCTGATGACGAGTGGATCGATATCCGGAGACTGGATTGGCCTGCGCTGCCGGCGCCGGTAGGTGCGGTATCCGGTTTTCCGAACCGGCTGTATTATCCACAGAGCGAACAGACGGTGAATGGCGCCAACTATACAGCGGCTGCTGCTGCTATTGGCGGAGACGTGGTGACGACAAAACTATTTTGGGATATCCACTGACTTTCGACACATTCGGCTATACAATGCAGGGAGTTCCGCGGTTCTTAGCGGCGGGCCTTGGTGTCGATGGGCCGGTTTTTGCCGGGCTGCTACCTGATCTTTGTGAACAGTCGTTTCCAGCGAATGCCCTGTCCCTGGCCCCAGCTCATCCAGATGAGCGAGGCCTTGCCGACGATATTCTGTTCCGGAACAAAGCCCCAGTAGCGGGCGTCCTGGGAGTCATGGCGGTTGTCGCCCATCATCCAGTAATAATTTCCCTTGAAGGTATATCGGGTCACCTCCTGGCCATTGAGATAATATTTGCCATTCCTGGTTTCGAAATCGTTGTGTTCATATACGCGGATCGCGCGTTGATAGATGGCATAAGTCTTCGGCGTCAGGGTGATCGTAGACCCGCGTTTTGGCAGGAAGATAGGGCCATAGTTGTCGACGCTCCAATGGAACAGCGGCGAATAGGGATACACGGTAGTGTTGCTGTCGGTGACTACGCCGATGCTGTCGGCGAAGTTGCTGTGTATCATCTTCTCGTAGGCCTGGTAGGTGAGCAGGATACGATATTCATTGGGTCTGTCCGTTTGTCTGAACTCGTCGGTGTTGGCGATATCGAAGTTAAATGCCTTCTTTATGGAATCCTCGTCGAGTGACTGGCCCCTGGTCTTGACGACATACCAGGTCTCGGATTCGGGCGGCAGGGGCTGGGCGATACCATCGATGTAGACCACGTGGTCCTTGACCTGCAGGGTGTCGCCGGGAATGCCGACGCAACGTTTGATATAATTCTCCTCTTTGTCTACCGGGCGTAATACCAGCGGAAATTGGTCGGGGTTGTCGAGCACGATCTGTCGGCCACTGTCGGAGTTGCCGCCACCTGCTTCACGGATGGCCTGATAATAGGGGACCAGGGATTGGTAGTCGGGGGTATTGATGACGGTGTCGCCGATAGGCAGATTGAACACGACGACATCACCGCGTTTGACGGGGCTGGGGAACCAGCGGATATAGGGAAGCTTGATCCATTCCACATAGCTTTTCAGGTCGCCGAAAGGCAGCGTATTATGGACAAAGGGTATCGACAGGGGGGTCATCGGTATCCGGGGGCCGTACGCGAATTTGCTGACAAAGAGATAGTCGTTGACCAGCAGGGTTTTTTCCATGGAGCCGGAAGGGATGACATAGGCTTCGAAGACGAAGGTCCGGATGAGGGTAGCGGCAACGATGGCGAAGATGCCGGCATCGACCCATTCCCTTACCTTGGTTTTCTTGTATTTTTTGGCGGCGGCGGGGCCGAGGTATTTTGTCTTGGGGTCTGCGCCGAGGGCGGGGAAGTAGATCACGGGCAGCAGGGAGGCCAGGGTGTGTTCCCAGAAGGCGAACTTGCCGAATGTCTTGACGAACTCTATATAGATGCCCATGGTAATGAACCAGCCCATGATGGGTACGAGCTGCCAGAAGACCCAGTGTTTGGGACGGGCCGCGAGTTCCTGGATGATCCAGGTGTTATAAAAGGGGACATAGGCTTTCCAGCTTTTTTCGCCGGCTTTCCGGAACAGAAGGGCAAGGCCGGGTGCGGGTAGAAGAAGGAGGGCTAATTGGATGATTATCAATACTACAACCTGATGCGTGGACATATTTTGTTCTTTTGGAGAAGAAGGGATCGATAATTTGTCGCAAAATAGGTTGAAAAGTTACACGATTTTGCCGGCTGTAGATTTGGCTGCGGGGAGTGGGCGATTTTTTTTGAAGGGTGCGGCCCCCTCCCGGCCGGTGAGGCCTGGCATGTATCAGGCGCCGGAAGCGCGGAGTGTGGGCTCCAGTCCCAGTCGGGGTGGCCGGGCTGATCGGTGGACGCCTTTTCCTGAGCGAGCTGATAGTCAGGGCGGCGATAGGGCGATCGAGGGGTTAGCCTCGGTTGAGGAACACTTCCCGGAGGGATTTGTCCCAATGTTCTTTGGCGATCCTTTGGGCTGCGGTACCGCGGTCGAAGTCCCAGAAGCGGGCTTCGGGGGAAGAGCAGCGATAGCTGACCTCGAAATTGTTCCTGTCTGTTGGATACATAGCCGAGCCGCAAACCGGGCATTTCATGGGTGTTGCGGTTGCCGGGAGCTTACCCGTGGATTCTTGTAGAGATTGCATTTAATAAAAATATTAGAGGGTCTACGGATCTTTGTTATAGGGCATACGGTCATGACAAGCAACCTCTGAATCACATTTGGCCGGGCCTCGCCCGGGGTCGCCCAGGCCGGAGCCGGGGCGAACGACGCTATACGTCGTGTAAAAACTACACAAATTTACGAAGAAATCTTTATTGATGCAAGGGGAGATTATATGCTGGGTCTCAATTAGTTGCCTTTTGGCCGAAGTAGGAGATCAAATAGAAGGAGGCGCCCAGGTTGATGATGTCCTTGTATAAAAACAGCCCTAAATTATTCATATACCCCATGCCATTGACATGAATTATGGCTCCCGGGGTGGTGAGAAGCATGGAACTGGTTGTAAAGAACATCACCACGCCGATGATGCCGCCGACGATGCCGGCTTTGGGTTTCCACATGCCTATTAAAATCAGTGCACCGCCTATCCACTCGGTAAGACCTATTATGTCGGACCCGACATAGGGGCCAAAAAGCTTGAAATGCCAACTGATCAGGGGGCTGTTGCTGACAAGCGGTTCAATGCCTTCGGCGCCGGCCGCCGTCATTTTAAAGGCTCCTGCCCAAAAAAGCATCACGGTCATTCCGATAGCGATGACGAAGAAGGGGATATTATGCTTATTTACCCATACGGCCAGTCTGGTTAACGCGGTATTTTTCATTTTTTTTGTGTTTTCTGATTTCATTTGATAAATCAAAAATACTTTTTAGAAGAGGGCAAAAGAAGGGCAGGACTTCCTGAGGACAGGCCATTTTTTCCCGGCAAGGATACCGGTAAGGATACAAGCCAGGATACCAGCAAGGATACGGGGCGACCTCCTATTATCTCGCAACGGCCGGCGTATCGGCGGTCGTGGTTTTAAATTCAGAAGGGGATTGTCCTGTTTGTTTTTTGAAAAATTTACCAAAATGGCCGGCATCCTCGAAGCCGAGATAATAGGCGATTTCCTTGGCCGGTTTGTCTGTATAGATAAGCAGGCGTTTAGCCTCCTGGATGACCCTTTCCTGGATGATCACCAGGGGACTTTTGTGATTATACAGTGCAAAAAGATTGGACAGGGTTTTAGGGGATCTATTAAGTTGTTCCGCGTAAAATTTTACCTGGT
>DASZOW010000783.1:0-3428 GCA_035550615.1 Puia sp. | reverse complement strand
GGAAAGACCATCGCTTCGGGCAAGCTGGAACTGACGCCGGTAAGGAAGATGACGATCTACGTCCTTCCACACAGCCACAACGATATCGGTTATACGGAGATCCAGACCAATGTCGAGCGGAAACAGATGAACAATCTTCTCACCGGTATGGACTGTGCGCGGCGAACCAGGGACTATCCGGCCGGAGCCCGTTTCGTCTGGAATTTGGAAGGCGTATATGCCGCCGATCTCTTCCTCCACCGGATGAATGAAACGCAGCGGCAGGAATTCATCGCTGCCGTGAAAGATGGGGAAGTCGCTTTGAACGGCATGTATGTGAACACCCTCACGGGGCTCTGCAGGCCGGAGGAACTGCTGCAGCTTTTTCACCGGAGCAAGGAGGTGGCGGCATTGTGCGGCACGACCGTCGATGCGGCGATGATCAGCGACGTGCCCGGATATACCTGGGGGACCGTAACGGCCATGGCCCAGGCGGGGATAAAATATTTCAGTGCGGCGCCGAATTATTTCGACCGCATAGGGGACATTCTGCAACAATGGGAGGACAAGCCGTTCTACTGGGTCAGTCCCAGCGGCAAGGAGAAGGTGCTGGTATGGATACCTTATAAAGGTTATGCGTTGTCACACGGCATGCCGAAGGGGCTGACGAAAAAGTTTGTCGATGACTATATCGCCGAACTGGGGCGCAAACATTTCAAGTACGATATCTCCTATATCCGGTGGAGCGGTCATGGGGATAACGCCGTGCCCGATCCCAGCATCTGCGATTTTGTCAAATACTGGAATACGAACTATACGTGGCCGAAGTTCATCATCTCTTCTACCAGCACCGCTTTCCATGCTTTCGAAGAACGGTATGGCAGCCTGTTGCCGATGGAGAAGGGCGACTGGACAGGCTATTGGGAAGACGGCGCCGGATCTTCGGCGTTGGAAACCGCAGAGAATCGCGCCACCAGCTCGCGGGTCAGCGAGGCGGAGGCCCTGTGGGCTATCAAAGATGCCAATATCTTTCCGGCGGATACCGATAGGGATGCCTGGAGACATGTGATCCTCTATTCCGAGCATACCTGGGGCGCCGATGTGAGCGTCACCCGGCCGCTGAGCCAAAAGACCATGGAACAGTGGATCATCAAGAAATCGTATGCCACTACGGCGGACAGCCTTAGCCGTGAGCTGCTGAACGGAGCGCTGGCGCAAGGACCGGGGACTGTTACCGAACATGCCATCGATGTATATAATACCAATTCCTGGCCGAGGACGGCGCTGGTGCTGGCGCCGCGTGAGCTGTCGGCCGGCGGCGATGTCGTAAAAGACGCCGGCGGGAACGTGTTGGCTTCGCAAAGACTGTCGACCGGAGAGCTGGCGTTTGTGGCCGAAGGGGTGCCGGCATTTGCTTGCCGCAGATATTTTATTTCCGGCGGAGCTGCGCCGGGCGGAGTGGGCGTTCAGGCGGATGGACATTCGCTGGATAATGGCCTGTTACATGTCGGCGTCGATGAAAAGACCGGCAGCATTACAAGCTTACGCCGTCATGGCATCGATAACGAATTCGTAGACACCGATTCCAGCGGGGGGCTGAACGACTATCTTTTCCTGCCCGGCAATAAGCTAAGCGATCTGCAACGAAACGGGCCGGTGAAGATCACGGTCAGGGAACAAGGGCCGGTGCTGGCGGAACTGCGGATCGAATCCGATGCGCCGGGCGTTACGAAACTCGTTCGCGATCTGCGTTTGGTCAAGGGCTTCGATTATGTGGAGATGACCGATATCCTCGACAAGCTGCCGGCGGAGCTCGACCCGCATCCCGGCGATTATCCCTGGGCGAACCTGCATGGCAAGGAGAGTCTCAATATCGGTTTTCCATTTCATGTGCAGGACGGACAGATGCGGCTGGATATTCCCATGGCCATCATGCAGCCCGAAAAGGACCAGATCCCCGGGTCGTGCAAGAACTGGCTGGAGGTGGGCGGCTGGGCCGATGTCTCCAATAAAAATTATGGGATCACCTGGGTGACGCTCGATGCGCCGTTGGTGGAAGTAGGCGGTATCACCGCTACGTTGCTGGGTGGACAGAGCAATCCGGCCGTCTGGCGGAAACATATCGAACCGACGCAAAAGCTGTATTCGTGGGCATTGAACAATCACTGGGAGACGAACTATCGCGCCTACCAGGACGGTATCATAACCTTCCGATATGCCTTGCAACCACATGCCGGCTATGATGCCGTTGCATCGACGAAGTTCTCTACGGGGTTATCACAACCGCTGATCGTTACCCAGGCGAGGGGAGCGGTGCCGGAAACGCCCAGGCTGACGATCTCGCAGCGGCTGGTGGCGCTTTCGTTGCGGCCGAGCATGGATGGGAAGGCCTGGATGCTCACCTTGTATAATCCCGGAGACCAACCGGAGGCGACGAGTCTTGGCTGGAATGGTTCTGTCGGTGCGGCGCATTATAGCAATACGGCGGAAGAGACGTTGGAGCCGGTGGAGGGAGAGATCGCGGTGGCCGGGCAGGATGTCGTCACGATCCGGGTGGAGAAAAAATAATAAAAGACATTTTTATCTTTTATTTAAAGATGCGGCTTATCTTTGCGAAGAGAAATGAGGTGTTTGTGTGCGATAATAAAGGATAAAAAGGTATTAATCTCTTTAATATGCAACCCAAAAACATTTTTGCTTTTCCTTCCGACATGTCATGGATGGTGCTCGTCTTTTTTGTGCTGTTGTGTATGCTGGGCGGTGCGCTTGTGTTGAACTACCAGGTAGGGGAGCTGAGGCGGCAGCGGCGTCGAAAAAAAGCGGAGGACCGCCTGGCGCGGATGCGGGAACTCACCGGGGGACTTTCCGGGGAGCAGATCCGCAGGGTGCTGAGGAGCAGGGCCAATGAGGGCGAACAGACGGGTGGACTGCCGGGGAGCGGAGGGAAGGGCGGCACGAGCGAACAGAAAGGTGGGCTGCCGGGGAGCGGAGAGAAGGGCGGCAGGGGGATGATCGGCATGGCTTTCATAGCGAGTCTGATCGCTGTGCTGGCTCCCGTGGAAAGAACATTTGGACAGCCGGCGTCGCCAAGCGCCGGAACCCTGCTCAGCCATACCGGTGTATTGGTTACCGTGGTGTTGTTGGCGATCCCGGTCCTGTTCGGTATCCTGATGCTGGCGCTGAGGGCGCGGCGGACGGCCAGGGAACAACGTCATTCAGAGGACGTCGAAGATGCCGGCAGGTTTGCGGACTATCTTGCCTCGCTATCCCCCGAGGAGGCTGGGAAAGCGCTGAAGGAGCGGAAAAAGGCGTTGGATTTCGAGCTTACCCAAACCGAATTGTCGGGCGGAAAGAACGCCGCGGATGACCGGGGTATTTTGCAGATCGAATCTCGGTTAACCGTACCCGTGGTCGGCCGGAAACGTAAGGCGCCGCCGCGGCCGGGTGTC
>DASZOW010000782.1:0-5925 GCA_035550615.1 Puia sp. | reverse complement strand
ATCTGGCGATACAGATCCGTGTCGGCGACGCTCGGGCAAAATGGCCCGGAGCCCGTGGATACCGCTCTGAAGGCGGCGATCGGCAATGCTTCTACCGACATCGTACCCTGGAATGTCTCGCGTATCTGGTCCAATGGGCTGCGTTACGATCCGCGGCCGACGATCCAAAGTTTTTACGCTTTCAACAGCTGGCTCGACAGTCTCAATTATGAGAAATATATGTCTCCTGGCGCTCCGCGTTACGTGCTTCTTTCCTTTGCAAGGGTCGACGGGCATTTCCCGTTCTTCGACGAAGCGAGGACGAAGCTGGCTCTTTTGTCGCAGTACGACGCCGTCACGGAGCTCGGCGGCGAGCTTTTACTGAAAAATGCCGACCGGCGTCGCCTGCAGCCTGCCGGGGAGGAAACGGTAACAGTAAAACTAAATTCGGATATAGCCATCAAGAGGCAGGACAGCCTGCTTCAGTTTTCGCGGTTCTATCTTCATTATGATTGCACGGGAAAGACCGGACGCTGGCTGGATCATCCGCCGGGCCTGAAGATCACGCTTACCCTCAATGATGGAAGCTCGTTTACTTACCGGATCAGCAAAAGCGTGTTGGAGGACGGGGTGATCGTCAATAAATATGTGGATGAGGAAGAAGAGCTGCAACTGCTCATGCAGGCGCGGGGACGGCTTACGCCGAATATCGCGAAGATCAATATCGATTCCGATTCCACGGGAGTCGGCTTCGTCGACAGCGTGACGA
Organism: Puia sp.; assembly: GCA_035550615.1. GTDB lineage: Bacteria > Bacteroidota > Bacteroidia > Chitinophagales > Chitinophagaceae > Puia. Next base: position 5,177 of record DASZOW010000782.1, on the reverse strand, counting down.
TGGTGAATGCCTGGTATGCTTTCCGGGAACCGACGATGGAAGAACGGGCAGCCGACAGTTCCGGTATTGCCCGGCTCTACGATCGCAGCCGGCCGGAGCTTTTTCCTGTCGATTCCCTGGCTCCCGGCAGTTTTCCGTACCAACTGGATGAATTCAATACCTTTTCTCAGTTCATCCGCGTCAACGTCAGCCTTCCGCGGTTAAGGGGTTTGGCGGCTCCGCCACCGGTGAGACCGGTATTGCGATCGAGGGATCACTTCTTCCGGTTACCGGAGTTCAAGCAATCCGGCCCGGAGCTGATATCGGTGGCGGCCAAAGATCTGCTCCCGCCCGGCGACTATGAGCTGGGGCTGGCGAAAGAAAAAGATTCCGGGGGCAAAAAATGGATCGTCTCTTATACCGGCAGGCATCTGTTCATCCGCAGCGACTATAAGATCACGGAAAGCGGTCCGCTGGTCCCTAACAGCGAGGGCAACGTGGATATGAAATATAATATCGACCGGGCCTTCATCTGGAAGGGGCAGGTCCTCATAGAAGGCTGGGCCCTGATGCAGAAAAAGGATACCGGGAAAACAACCACGACGATCGTACTGAGCAGTCCCGGTCGCACCTACCGGCTCACCACCGATCCGCAGGAAAGGTCCGACGTCGGCGGCCCCGGCAGCTATTGCGGTTTCAGTGTCAAAATTCCCGAGAGCCGGCTTGTCCGGGACAAATATATAATAGCCATCGAGCAGACCTGCTGTAACGGCCGTTTCCATAACCTGCAATACAGCAGCCGCATTCTGAAACCGGGCATGGACAACGACGTACAGTTGCCGCTGCCGGCGCCCGTACTCCCGGCGACGACCAACTATCTATCCGGCATTGACCGGTTCGACGATGAAAAGGAATTTATGACCATCGAAGGCTGGGCGATCGGCGCCATGGATCAGGTACAGGACAGCAGGATATATATTATCCTCCGATCGGATAGTGCGGCATTTGTCTACCGGACCGTTATGGAAAAACGGACGGACCTGACGGCTCACTATCACAATGGTTTCAACCTGGACAATTGTGGATTTTCGGCCAAGATGTCCAAGGAGATGTTGCCGCCCGGAAAGTACACTGTCGGCCTTTGGGTGCGACCGGACGATGGTCCGGGGTGGGTGAAGTACCTATCTCTGTACTCCGTCAAAGATGCCAACTGATCCGGCCAGCAGGCGCCGGTAGAGTTCGGCATAATGCCTGGCGATGATCCGGATATCCGTTTGGCTGCGAATGGCGGACTGCGCTTCCGTGCCCATCCGCTGTGCTTCGGCCGGGTGTTCAAGCAGGTAGGTGATGGATGCTGCGAGCGGTTCGACCCGCGCCGCCGGCACCAGCAATCCGCTGACATCGGGTGTTATCAGGTCCTGGTTGCCGCTGATATCGGTAGCGACGCAGGGCAAGCCATGCAGCATGGCTTCCATGAGGGCGTTGGACATCCCCTCCCGCCGGGAAGGCAGTACGAAAATGGCAGCGCTCCGATAGAAGGTCGAGAGATCCGATTGCTTTCCGTGAAAAAAAACGCTATTGCCTACGCCGAGCGTTTCCGCGTAAGTGCGGTAAGCGTTGAGATCGCCGTCACCTATCAGTTCCAGGATGGCGCCGGGGACCTTATTGCTGACGATCACCCATGCCTTTAGGAGGATGTCGACGCCTTTGGCCGGCTGCTGATAGAGGTTGCCTACAAAAAGCACCCGCAACGCGTCCCGGTCTCCGGATGCGGAAACAGCTGTTCGCGTTACATCGATCCCATTCGGGATCCGGCTGATCTTCCCGGCGGGTATCCCTGCCTGTTTCAAATTGGCTTCGATCACGCGGGTCATCGCCACAAAATGGCACTGGGAAATGATCTTCCGCTGCAATCGCTCTCCGTTTGGAAAACGCCCCAGGCTGGCAAAACCGTTCATCGTGGAGTCCTTGATGAGCACCGGTTTGCCGAGTGCTTTTCCCAGCCGTGCGGCTACTATGGCGCTCCACTCCATGGTATGGGCATGCAGGATATCGAAGGTCTTTCTTCTCGGCCACAGAAAAAAAAGGCTATGGTAATAAAAAATATGGTAATAGATGATCGTCGGCCAGCCGACGCGGGAATTGATCTGGCTGGTCTTTTCCGTGGCGTCGTCGAACTCGATGCGGGTGGGCGCCGCCTGTGTCTTTTTTTTCCGAAGCGAGGAGACCAGGGTGAAGAGCCGGTTGAATATCGAGTTGAGCCGGAACACCGGCATGCCCTGCAGTTCGCCATTTTTGCCAGCCGCGCCCTTTCCGGGCGTTATAAAACATATTGCATTCCCATTCTCCACGAGGGCCTTTCCTAACCGGAGCGCCTGTGTCTCCGCTCCTCCGGCCGGCAATGGGGGCAGCGATGCGGCGATCATGACGATGCTGACCCTTTCTTTATTTTCGGAAGATATCATACAATTCACTTAGGGCGATTCCCTGGATGTTCTCCTGGCTGCAAAACTCAAAAAAAGTCCGGAGCGAGGCCAGGTATCTGCGGCAATCCTCTTCTGTGGCTGAATAGGGGCTCAGGCCGGGAAGCACTTCCACATTATGGAACATCATGTTCAACACGACCGTGTCCCTGCCCGCCCATGTCTGCAAATACTTTTTCGCGATCCCGATGAGCTGCTGTGCCGATGAATAATACGGTCGAAGCCAGACGGCCTTGTGGCGGCGATAGGGATGCCGAAGTCCCATGCCGGAAGACAGGAGTTCTTTCAGTGGATTGCGCTTTTCCAGGGCGATGGTGATCGGTACCTGCAGCAATCCACCGCCGGCATCTGCCCGGTTCATGTTGTCCGCGGCCAGCCAATAGGGTTGTTCCGGTGCGTCGGTAAAATCCACGGGACCTTCCCGTGTGGGGTCTTCCCACCGCACATGCGGAGTCACGCTGGTATCGACCCGATAACCATAATGCCGAAGACTGTCCATGGTGTTGAGGCCGGCGCTATACCTGCCCGCGCGAAACGACGCCGGCCGGTAGCCAAAACATCGTTCGAACAAGCGGGTGTAGTTGCCGATCTTGGCCGTTTCGATAGCGGGGGGATAAAAGCAGCAATTGGCTTCTCCCTTTTTACCGGCATAATCGGTGAAACGCCGTTCCGGTTCGATGAATTCAGGATGAAGATGGGCACCCAGTTCGTGTGGGCCCGGCAGGCCGCGCAGCACTTCCACGCTGTGTCTGTCCTCCAGGACCACATTATTGATCAGATAGGTCGGGACCATGCCGCAATCGAGAAACAGGGGATGTAACCGCTCCCCGATACCTATCTCGACGCCCCTGAAGGCCAGGGGATTGGAGTAACGCCAATCCGAAGAGCAGTCCGGCTCGGTATCGATCGTAATGACGAGATATTTTTTCATGGCCGCGATCAGCTAAGAGTTTGATATTTCCGGTACCACAGACAAAGGTTGAGCAGGTACCACACGGGGATACAATTCTTTTTGTCTCCGGCATAATAATTCCGCACGATAGTTCCGTATATTTTGTCGTCCAGTCCCAGAGCGTTCAGGTTCTCTTTGTTTACCAGCTCCATGACTTTGTCCCGCCATTGGAACCGGAGCCAGCTGTCTATGGGGAAATTGAATCCTTTTTTTGGCCGGTCTATCGAATAATGCGGCGCCAGCCGTTGCAGGAGTTGTTTCAGGATCGCCTTGTGGCGGAATGTCGAATCGCTTTTGGCGGACAGGGGTAACGCCAGCGCATAATCGATGACCTTGTTGTCCAGATAGGGCACTCTGACCTCGAGGCTTGCGGCCATGCTGGCCCTGTCCACCTTATGCAGCATCGCATCGGCCAGATAGGTTTTTATATCCAGGAAGGTGGCGAGGTCTTCGCGGCGGCGGACCTTGTCGATGCCCTGCATGGCCCAGATCGGTTGTTCCCAGACTGGTTTGTCGAGCAAATTCGTCAGCACGGGCGAAAGGAAAAGATTGAAATGCCGTTTCACCGGATCGGTTTCGAGCCGGAGTTCCGCCGAGGAACGCCAATATCCTGCGGGAAGCAACGGTTGGAGAATGCGGGCAAGGGGGCCGCCAAGATACCGGTTGCCGGGGAGTTGGATGCTGGCCTGTTGCCATTGCGCATATCGTCCATAGCCCCAGAACAGTTCGTCTGCACCGTCACCCGAGAGGGCCACGGTCACGTGTTGTTTGGCTTTGATGGAGATGGCCCAGTTCAAGAGCGCGGTCTGGTCGCCGAAAGGTTCATCGAAACAATCATACAACTTATCGAGATGATCGCCGATGAGTTGCGAATCGACGAGCAGGTTATGGCAATGGAGGTGTGGGTTGTTGAATCCTGCGACATAAGCGGCCGCGTCCATGCTCTCGTCCGAAACGGTAGTTTCCGTAAAAGCGACCGTAAAGAGATTGACATCGCCCGTTCCCGCAAAGTGTTTGTTCACCATGGCGGTCAGCAGCGAGGAGTCGACGCCCGAGCTCAGGAAAAGTCCGAGGGGAACATCGGCCATCATTTGGCGCTTGAGAGTATCGACGAGAATGTCTTCCAGTTCGAGGGGGTTTCCCGTCACCGGAGTTGCGGACGCAGCCTGAGTGTATGCGTCCCAGTAAGGTTTCGGGCTTAGTTCACGGCCGGCTTCCAGGTGCGTCCAGTCGCCTTCGAGATAGTGCCCGGGAGGTAGTTTGCGGGCATCGCGGACGATGGTAAGCGGAGAGGGTATGAATTGTGTCCATAGAAAGGCATGAACAGCGGCAGGATCGATGGCCGGCAGGTCGCCGGAAAGCCGGAGGACGGAATCAAGTTCGCTGCCGAAGGCCAGGCTTTTGCCGGACGCCCGGTAATAGAGCGGCTTGATGCCTACCCGGTCCCTGCCCAGCAGGAAGCTGCGTTTTTCCCGGTCCAGCCAGCAGAAGGCGAACATGCCGTTGAGCCGTGGCAGCGCCGCGGCTCCCCAGCGTCGGAGCGCACAAAAGAGCACTTCTGTATCCGAGGATGTCCGGAAGGTGTCGCCATATCCCTGCAGCTCCTGTTTCAGCCCGCGGTAGTTGTATATCTCCCCATTGAACAGCAGGGTATACCGCTGGTCTTCGAAAGGCTGGTTGGAGCGGGCATCCAGGTCTATGATTGCCAGACGATTGAAGAACAGTGCGGTCAAGCCGGTACGATCCGGCTGCATCTGATCATT
>DASZOW010000781.1:0-6097 GCA_035550615.1 Puia sp. | reverse complement strand
GAGCCTGATGGAGCTGAGCGATTATGCCGAGAACGTGCTGCAGCAGCAGCTGCAGACCATCGACCAGGTAAGCGCCGTGAATGTATTCGGCGATAAGACATATTCCATGCGTATCTGGCTGGACCAGGACAAGATGAACGCCTATGGCATCGCGTATAACGATATCGCCACGGCGATGAACAATGAGAACGTGGAGCTGCCGCCGGGCAAGATCTATGGGAACAACACCGAGCTGACGATCAAAACGCTCGGGCGGCTAACCACCGAAAAAGATTTCCGGGACGTCATCCTGCGCGAGGACAGTTCGGGCATCGTGCGGCTGAGTGATGTCGCGAGGGTGCAGCTAGGGCCGCAAAATCCTGAACAAAGTTGGAAATACAATGGCGTCAATGCCGTGGGGCTGGCCATCATTCCGGAGCCGGGGGCCAACAATATCGCCATTGCCGATGAGTTCAACCGCCGGTTGGATGAGATCAAAAGGGCCAATAAGTCCGATCTCGAATTCAATGTGCTGATCGATAATACCAAGACGATCCGGCAATCGCTGGCCGAGGTCAAGGAGACCTTGCTGATCGCCTTTGCGCTGGTCGTGCTGGTGATCTTCTTCTTTTTCCGGAACTGGATGATCGCGTTGCGGCCGTTGATCGATATCCCTATTTCGCTGATCGCGACATTCTTTATCATGTATGTGGCGGGCTTCACCATCAATATCCTGACGTTGCTGGGTATCGTGCTCGCTACCGGGCTCGTGGTGGACGATGGCATCGTGGTCACCGAAAATATCTTCCGCAAGCTGGAGCAGGGCCTGCCGATCCGTAAGGCCGCGCTGGAGGGAAGTAAGGAGATCTTCTTTGCCGTGATCTCGACATCGCTGACGCTGGCGGTCGTCTTTATGCCCGTGGTCTTTTTGCAGGGGTTCGTGGGCCGGCTGTTCCGCGAGTTCGGCGTAGTGCTGGCGGCCGCCGTGCTGATCTCGTCCTTTGTGTCGCTGACCATAACGCCGGTGCTGAACGTGTATCTGACCAACAGGCGGTCGGGGCATGGCTGGTTCTATGAGAAAACAGAACCGTTCTTTAAGGGGATGGAAAGTGGTTACAGACGCCTGTTGGAAGGATTTATGAAGATAAGATGGATGGCCTGGGTGCTGATCACGATATGCGGCGGGATGATCTGGTTCATCCTCAGACATACACAAAGCGAGATCGCGCCGTTGGAAGACCGGAATAGCGTGCGGTTCTCCGTGACGTTGCCGGAGGGATCAAGCTATTCGTATACCCAGAAGGTCACGGACCAGATCGCCAACTATCTGCTCGACTCTGTGCCCGAGCGCGATTTCGTTTTTGCCCGGGTGCCGCAGAACAATAGTATGAACATGTCGACGCCGCGGATCGGACTGGTAGACGCGAGCAAGCGGAAACGCAGCCAGAACGAGATCGCCAACGATCTGCAGCAAAAAATGAAGCGTTTCAACGATGCCCGTGTTTTTGCGATCCAGGAACAGACGATCGCCGTGGGTTCGGGTTCCAAGACCAGTCTGCCGGTGCAGTTCGTGCTCGAGAACCAGGACCTCGATAAAATGAAACAGGTGTTGCCCGCCTTCCTGGATGCCTGTAGAAAAGACAAGACCTTTTCCAATGTGGATGTCAATCTCAAATTCAATAAGCCGGAATTGCAGGTCACGATAGACCGGATGAAGGTGCGGGATCTCGGTCTGTCCACAAACGATGTCGTCTCCGCCATGCAGGCCGCATTCAGCGGGGGCCGGCTCGCCTATTTCATCATGAACGGTTTCCAATACTATGTCATCGCCCAGGTGGAGCGCCGGGACCGTAATGAGCCCGCGGATATCAGCAAGGTCTATGTCCGCAACAAGAATGGCGATAATATTCCGCTCGACGCCGTGTTGCATATCGAACAGAACAGCAGTCCAGCGACGCTGTATCACTTTAACCGGTATAAATCCGCGACCATCTCCGCTTCGCTGGCGGAGGGCAAGACCATCGGCGACGGGATCGCGGCTATGGAGCGGATCGGCAATAAGCTGCTCGATCAGACTTTCCAGACCGCGTTGTCCGGGGCATCGCGGGACTATGCCGAAAGCTCTTCCAATATCGTCTTTGCCTTTGTGCTGGCGCTGTTGCTGATCTATCTCGTGCTGGCGGCGCAGTTCGAAAGCTTTGCAGATCCCGTGGTGATCATGGTGACGGTGCCGCTGGCGCTGGCGGGCGCTTTGCTGAGCCTGTGGGTGTTTCATCAAACCCTGAACATCTTTTCCGAGATCGGGATGATCATGCTCATCGGGCTGGTGACGAAGAACGGCATCCTGATCGTCGAGTTCACGAATCAAAAACGCGGGCAGGGTATGGCAAAGCGTGCGGCTGTCGTCGAGGCGGCTACACAGCGGCTGCGGCCGATCCTGATGACCTCGCTGGCCACTTCGCTGGGTGCGTTGCCGATCGCCATGAGTCTGGGAGCGGCGGCGACGAGCCGTATCCCGCTGGGCATCGTGGTTGTGGGCGGCATCCTGTTCAGCCTCATCCTGACGCTGTTCGTGATCCCGGCGATGTATACCTTCATTTCGAGGAAACGCAAGGTCCATCTTACCGAAGTAACGGAATAATGACTATGAGAAAACTTAGTAACGTATCGGCAAGGCAAAACGTGAGATTGGCGGCGCTGGTCTTAGCGGCGGCAGCGTCGACATTGCCGGCAGCCAACTTACAGGCGCAGACACTCACGCGCGACGAGGCCGTGCGGATCGCCCTGAAGAACAGCCTGAATATCGAGCTCGGCAAGAATGCCGTAAGGATCGCATCGATCAACAACAGCTATGGCATTGCCGGCGGGCTGCCGGTGGTCACGGGTTCGGCCAGCGACCGGGAGCAGTCGCCGAATATCCGGCAGAAATATTCCGATCCCGCCGATGACAAACAAAGCAACAATGCCTTTTCCAATAATCTTTCCGCGTCGATCGACGGGTATATGCTGCTGTACAATGGCCAGCGGGTGGTGAATGCGAAAAAGCAGCTGGGGGCTATCGAGGCACAGGCAAGGCAGGCGCTCAACTCCCGGGCGTTGATCCTGGTGAACAATGTATTGTTGAGATATTACGATGTGGTCCGGCAGCAAAGCTATGCCCGGACGCTACAGGCGTCCATCGATGCGCAGAAACAGCAGCTCGCCATCGTGCAGGCGCAGCAGAGTGTCGGGCTCGCCAACAATGCCGATCTTTTCCAGAGCCAGGTGGACCTGAATACACAGATCCAGAACCTGCAGGCGCAACAGCTGATCATCGACCAGGACAAGACCGATCTGCTGACCCTGCTGACGTTGAAACCCGATTCCGCCATTGTGGTGGAAGACACGATCCTCATCGACCGGAGTATCCGGCTGTCCGACATCCTCGGCGGCGTGCAGACCGCCAATCCCGATATCATGGCTGCAAACGGCCAGATCACCATCAACCAGTATATCGAGAAACAGGTAGCGGCGCAGCGGTATCCCAGCCTGGGGACGAATGTTGGATATGACTATAGCCGGACGCGCAATTCGCAGGGGTTTTCCCTGTTAAACCTGAATTATGGCCCTTATGCGGGCGTTACGGTGAGCATACCGATCTTCAATGGGAATGTCTATCGCAAACAACAGCAGATCGCGGGCATCAATATCCGCAATGCCGAGCTGGTGCGGGATACGCTGGTGCTGAATTATACCGCGAATGCCGTCAAGAGCTTCCAGGCCTATACGAACAATCTGCAGCAGGTGGAGACGGCCAAGGCCAACTATGATCTTAGCCGCAAGTTGCTGGACCTGGTCATGCAGCGTTTTCAGCTGAAGCAGGCGACGATCGTCGAGGTCAAGAATGCGCAGCAGAGTTTCGAGAATGCGGGGTTTTTGCTGGTGAATGTGAGCTATGCGGCGAAGGCGGCGGAGATTACGTTGAGGCGGTATGCGAATCAGCTGACGTATTAAGACGATCCCGGTTTGCTGGAGACAGTGTTCACCCGAGACGATCCCGGTTGCCCCGGAGACGATGCAGCGCGGTTAGAACAGCGTTTGCACGCCGTAGGTAACTTTTGTTTCGTGATCGAGGAGCCATTTTTTGCGCCAGAGGCCACCGGCATAGCCGACGAGATCGCGTTTGGAGCCGATGACGCGGTGGCAGGGAACCACGATGGCGATATTGTTCTTACCGTTGGCGGCGGCGGCGGCGCGGATCGCCTTGGTATCGCCGAGCCGGCGGGACATTTCGAGATAGCTGATCGTCTTACCGAAGGGAATGGCCGTAAGCTCGTTCCAGACGCGTTGCTGGAAGGGGGTGCCTTCCTGGTAGACCGGGAAATCGAAGACCCGGCGTTGACCCTGAAAATACTGGATGAGCTGTTCGATGCATTGGATCACGATGGGTGTTACGGGGCCCCGGAGGCTGGCATGCCGCATGGCGGGGTCGTCGAGATGATCGATATAGGAGATCTCGCTGATATACGTATCTGTACCGCCGATTCGGAGTAAACCCAGGGGGGACTGGTAATAGGTAGTGCTAATGTCCAGCGTGGTTGCCATGCACAGTGATTTGGGGTTTGGTTTAGGTTACCCGATCTTCCAGCCATTGCCGACCTTGCGGTCCGGCGTCAATAAAACTACTTCTTTTTTGTCAGTATACACACCCAATACCAGGCATTCGCTGAAAAAATTTGCGATCTGTTTTGGCGGGAAGTTCACCACGGCGATGACTTGCTTGCCGATAAGTTCCTGCTTATCATAGATGTCGGTGATTTGAGCGGAAGACTTTTTAATGCCGAGCCCGCCGAAATCGATGGTCAGCTGCCAGGCCGGCTTTTTTGCTTGGGGAAATTCGGTAACTTCAAGGATCGTTCCGGCCCGGAGATCTATCTTCTCGAAATCCTGCCATGTAATTTGAGGATCCTGACCAGGGGGAGTTGGCATAGTAATGGCGCTTTATCGTAAATTAAATATACAACAGTTATGAAACGTACAGCAACAGCCGTGTGGAACGGCTCCGGCAAAGATGGTAAAGGAAATCTGACGACGCAAAGCTCGACCCTGAACAAGACGCAGTATTCTTACAAATCCCGGTTCGAAGAAGGGGTGGGCACCAACCCCGAGGAGCTGATCGCCGCCGCGCATGCCGGCTGTTTTGCGATGGCGCTGGCCTTTGGGTTGCAGGGAGCGGGTATCACGCCGGATTCGCTGGACGTTACGGCTACGCTGACGCTCGATGTGAGCAGCGGAACGCCGACCATTACGGAGAGCCATCTGGACCTGAAGGCGAAGATCCCCGGCATCACCAATGAGAAGTTCCAGGAATTCGCCAAGGGGGCCGAGCAAGGGTGCCCGGTGAGCCGGGTGCTCAAGGCGAATGTCTCGCTGACGGCGACGCTGGTATAGCGACCGGGGCGGGGGCGTGCGCGTGGTGGAGCAGGGTAGAAGCGAGGCGCTTTTCGGCGATCGGGGCGCGGGCTGTTTATTAGAGCCGCATTAGAAACAATTAATTTTGCAATTTTTAGCACCTTCGGGTGCTTTTTTATTGTATCGACTGCCTTAACTTAGGCAACACTATGAGCTCAACAAAAAAAACCACCAACACATCCCGCAGGGAGTTCCTGCGCGATTCGACGATGGCTGCCACCGGCTTCTTCATCGTACCCAGACATGTTCTCGGTCGCGGATTTCTTGCCCCCAGTGACCGGCTGCAGATCGCGGCCATCGGCGCGGGAGGTAAAGGCGGCGACGATATCCGAAATTTCAACAGCAGCGGCAAGGTCGATATCGCTTATTTGTGCGACGTCGACGATCGTCAGGCTGCCAAGTCGCGCGCGGCTTTTCCCAAAGCCAAATACTACAAAGACTTCCGGGAGATGCTGGATAAGGAGCACAAGCACATCGATGCCTGCAATGTGTCCATTCCGGATAACTGCCATGCCGTCGCCGCGATGGCCGTCATGCAGCTGGGCAAACATGTGTATTGCCAGAAGCCGATGACGCATGATATCTATGAGGCTCGTATGCTGACCGAGGCCGCAAAACGCTATAAGGTGGTGGCGCAGATGGGCAACCAGGGAGCTTCGGGCGATGG
>DASZOW010000780.1:0-10361 GCA_035550615.1 Puia sp. | reverse complement strand
GACGGAAGTCCCGCTGGACCAGCTGCAATGGATGATCGACAACAGTCAACATCTGACCCTGGAGGAAGGGGATTACTTTTTCCGGACCGGGGACCCGGTAAAGGGAACTTATATCGTCGTTTCGGGGCGGATACAGCTGTATATGATCCAGCAACGGGAGATGCGCGAGGTCGCCGTATTCATGCCCGGAGATGTCAGCGGCGCCCTACCCTTTTCCCGGGGCATCACCGCCACTGTGAATGCCAAGGTGCTTGAAAAGACCAGCGTGATGGTGTTGCCGGCCGAAAAATTCCGGGAGATGATCAGCAAGTTCTATGAGCTGACGGCGGCGCTGGTGCATGTCATGACCAACCGGGTCCGCAGCTATACCTCGCTACAGCAGCAGAACGAAAAAATGATGGCCCTCGGGAAACTATCCGCGGGCCTTGCTCATGAGCTCAACAATCCCGCGGCGGCCATCGTCCGTGGTTCCGAATCACTGGTCAAGCATCTGCAGCTCGAACCCGAGCTGTTCAAGGATGTCATCAACGTCAAGATGGAAGCGAGCGATGTCGATTTCATCACGGCCAAGCTTTTCGAGATCCTGAAGAGAAAGGACAAACCCAAGCTGACGCTGATGCAAAATACCGGGCTGGAAGACGAGCTGCGGGACTGGCTCGACGAGAACCGGGTCGACAACAGCGATGAGATCGCCGAGAACTTTCTCGAATACGGCTTTACCTGTGACGATATGGAACAGTTCGAGGCGCATATCCCGGAGCAGTATCTTTCGCCTGTGTTGAACTGGATCAACACCAACCTGGTCACCGAACGGATGGTGCAGGATATCCAGGAGGCCTCGCAGCGCATCTTCCGGCTGATCCAGTCCGTCAAGAATTTTACCCATATGGACCAGGGAAAGGGCAAGGAGCTGATCGATATCCATACCGGCATCGCCAACACCCTGACGATGATGCAGTACAAGCTCAAAAAAGCCAATGTCGAAATCGTCGAGGAGTTCGATCCCCATCTGCCGAAGATCATGGCGCTGGTGGGCGAGCTCAACCAGGTCTGGACCAACCTGATCGACAATGCCGTGGATGCCATGGAAGAGAATGGCAAGGGCAAGCTTATTATCCATACGCAACGGGATCATCAATTTGCGCGGATCTCGATCATCGACAATGGCCCAGGCATCCCGGAGACTATCCGGACGAGCATCTTCGATCCGTTCTTTACCACCAAAGGGATTGGCAAAGGCACCGGTCTGGGGCTCGATATGGTATGCCGGATCGTTCAGCAACAGCATCATGGTACAGTTAAAGTAGAATCCGTTCCTGGACGCACTGAATTCATCGTATGCCTGCCGATAGCGGGATGACGTAACAAGCCCCTCTGCCCGGAAACCGGCTAAAAGAGTTAAATTGCACCCTTCATCATGACATTACCGATCCTTTTTGTTATAGACGACGACGTACAGGTATTACGGGCGATCACCCGCGATCTGCGAACGCAGTTCCGGCAACACTATCGTATTCTCAGTACCTCTTCCGTCAAAGAAGCGCTGGACAGCCTGCTCGATCTCAAGAACAAAGGCGAGACCATCGCCGTCTTCGTTTCCGATCAGCGGATGCCGGAGATGGAAGGCGTAGAGTTCCTGCAAAAGGCCCGCGAATTCTTCCCGGACGCCAAACGGGTACTATTAACGGCTTATTCCGATACCGACGCCGCTATAAAGGCCATCAACAATGTGCAGCTGGACTATTATCTTATGAAGCCATGGGACCCGCCGGAAGAAAAGCTGTATCCTATCATCAGCGAGCTGCTGGACGACTGGCAGAATACCTATCGCCCCGCGTTTCGGGGGATCAAGGTCATCGGTTACCAGTTCTCGCCGAAATCGCATGAGATCAAGGAATTTCTTTCCGGCAACCTGGTGCCTTATCAATGGCAGGACGTGGAGCTCAGCAAGGAGGCGCAGGAGCTGTTGAAGCTGAACAATATCGCCTTAAAGGACCTGCCCGCGCTTTTCCTCGACGACGGCAGCTGTCTGTGCTCGCCGGATATCCCGGCAGTAGCGGATAAGATAGGGCTGAATCCGACGATCAAGAATATCGTATATGATGTGGTGATCATCGGCGCCGGCCCCGCGGGGCTGGCCGCCTCGGTATATGGCGCTTCGGAGGGATTGAAGACCCTGCTTGTGGAACGGCGTAGTCCGGGAGGGCAGGCCGGCACCAGCTCCCGCATCGAGAACTACCTGGGTTTTCCAAACGGATTAAGCGGTTCCGAGCTAACTCGCCGCGCCATCACACAGGCTACGCGTCTGGGTGCGGAAGTGCTGTTGCCCCGTTCCGTACGCGAGATCTGCCAGAAGGATGGCTATAAAAAGGTCATGCTCGACAATGGTGATGAGATCAATACCCATGCGATCGTGATCACTACCGGTGTAGACTACCGGAAACTGGAGACCAAAGGCATTCCCGATTTTACGGGCGCCGGCATCTACTACGGCGCGGCCATGACGGAAGCCGCCGCTTTCCGCGATTGCGAGGTCTATGTGGTCGGCGGCGGGAACTCCGCCGGGCAGGCCGCCATGCATCTATCCAAGTTCGCCGCCAATGTCACCATCGTGATCCGGCGGGAGGACCTCACCAGCACCATGTCCGCCTACCTAATCGACCAGATCGCCAAACGTTCGAACATCCATGTTCTTCCGTGCAGCGAGATCATGGGCGCGACGGGTAATGGCCGGTTGGAGGAGCTTACCATTGGAAATACCAGGACCGGCGAGACCGGGACAAAAAAGGCCAATGCGCTGTTCATTTTTATCGGCGCCAAACCGTTCACCGACTGGATCGGTCTCGATATCATCAAGGACGACAAAGGGTTTTTGGAGACGGGGCGCGATCTGAAATCCTATGACCTTTTCAAGAAGATCTGGAAACACGACCGCGACCCTTACCTGCTGGAGACCAGTTGCCCCGGCATCTTTGCGGCAGGCGATGTGCGGGCGGGCGCTATGAACCGCGTAGCCTCGGCTGTCGGGGAGGGTTCGATGTCCATCAGCTTCGTACATAAATATTTGGCAGAAGTATAAATCAATCATTATGTCCGGGAACGAGATCTGCTCTCACATAAAGGCAGTCGGAGAGCTGAAACAGCCAAAAGAGCATGTCTGCGAGGAATGCGTCAGGATGGGCGCCAGCTGGGTTCATCTGCGCACCTGCCAGACCTGCGGCGCGACGCTTTGCTGCGACGACTCGCGCTACAAGCACATGACAAAACACTTCCATCGCACGGGTCATCCGGTGATCATCTCCGCCGAGCCGGGGGAGAAATGGATGTGGTGCTATGCCGACAATTTGTTTGCCGAATATTCCTGAATCCATAGTAAATTCGCGGCCAAAGACGCCGAAAGCGTCATTCGTCCAGAATGAAGATCCTCATCGAAAAGGCACACATCGTAGATCGCCATTCCCCGCATAACGGAACCGTCGTGGATATCCTGATCGAAGATGGCCGGATCGTCTCAGTGGGTAACGGCGCTGCAACATCCGCAGACAAGATCATCCGGCATCCTGGTATTCATGTTTCCCCGGGCTGGGTGGACGTCTTTGCGCATTTCTGCGATCCTGGTTATGAGTATAAAGAGACCCTTGCCAGTGGAGCCGCCGCGGCCGCCGCGGGTGGTTATACCGATGTTTTTGTCCTGCCGAATACCAAGCCGGTGATAGATACCAAATCTCAGGTGGAATATATCCGCCGTTCCGCGGCCTCCCTTCCCACCCGGATCTGGCCTCTTGGCGCCGTTACCCGCGGGCTCGAAGGCAAGGACCTGGCAGAGATGTACGATATGCGCAACAGCGGCGCCGTCGCCTTCAGCGATGGTACGGGTCCGGTGCAATCGGCCGGGCTGCTGTTAAAAGGGCTGCAATATGTCAAGGCATTCGGCGGCGTCGTGATCCAGCTTCCGGACGACCGGACGGTGGGCGCCAGCGGGTTGATCAATGAAGGGATCGTTTCTACCCGGCTGGGGCTTCCCGGCAAACCCATGATGGCCGAAGAGCTGATGGTGGCCCGGGACATCGAGCTGGTCCGCTATACCGGTTCGAGGCTGCATTTTACCGGGGTCAGCTCGCCCCGTTCGCTGGAATATATCCGCCAGGCGAAAGCTGCGGGTTTGGAGGTCAGCGTCTCCGTGACGCCGCATCACCTGTTCTTCACCGATGCGGATCTCACCAACTACGATACCAACCTTAAGGTCTATCCGCCGCTGCGCGACGCGGCGGCCGCGGCGACGCTCAAAAAAGCGGTGCTGGAAGGCCTGGTCGATACGATGGCGTCGCATCATCTGCCCCAGGAGTTCGACAGCAAGACCGTAGAGTTCGAATATGCCAAGCCGGGCATGAGCAGTCTCGAGACCGTATATGCCGTGCTCCGGACCCAGCTGCCAGAGCTGTCGGCTGATCAGGCGGTCGATCTGCTAAGCCATCGGCCCCGGCGGATCTTTGGCATGGAACAGCCTTCCATAGCAGAAGGACAGGAGGCGGCCCTCACCTTTTTCGATCCCGCCGGCACGACCCGGCTGGAAAGCAGCACTACCCGGTCCAGATCGAAGAACAACCCGTTCTTCGGCCGCACCTTGCAGGGGCGGGTCATCGGGACCTACTGTGATTCCCGGCTTTATCTAAATCAACCCGCGCAATAACCCGATGGCACTGAAAAAAACCATCTCACCCACCCTTGTGTCCGGCGGCATCGCCACCGTGGGCATGATCCTGTTCACTATAGGAACCTATAAGGGCGGGACTCAGACCTTTATCGGCCCGGTGGTCTATCTCATGTACCTGATCCCGTTAGCATGCGGGGTCATCGCGGCGCTCGTAGCACGTCAGCGGCATCAGGGGTATCTGGGATTCCGTGCCGCCCTGCGCATCATCTTCGGTATCCTGGTGGTCGCCATGGCGCTGCAGATGATTTTTACCTGGCTACTGGTCCATCTGATCGACCCGCGCTTCGGTGCGACGCTGGGCCCCGCCGTATTGATCAAAATGGAACAAGCCTACCGGCATTTCGGCATGCCGGAGGACGAAATAAGACGTAATATTGACGCGACAAAAGGCACCGACCCGTTCAGCCTGGGCAGTATGTTCCTGGGTCTGGCACGGGATTATATTATCGGATTCCTGATCTCGCTGGTACTGGCGGCGATCGTAAAACGAAAAAAGCCGGAGGAGCGGCAACAGACAACCCAATAATGGAAATTTCAATCGTCATACCGGTCTATAACGAGGAAGAGTCCCTCCCCGAGCTGCTCAGCTGGATCGAACGGGTCATGCACGAGAATAACCTTACATACGAGGTGATCCTCGTAGACGACGGCAGCACGGACCGCAGCTGGGAGGTGATCACCAAGCTCCGTCATGGGAACCCGGGTGTCAAAGGCATAAAATTCCAACGCAATTATGGGAAATCCGCCGCCCTGAATGAAGGTTTCAAGGCCGCCCGCGGCGAGGTCGTCATCACCATGGATGCCGACATGCAGGACAGCCCGGACGAGATCCCCGAACTGCGGCGTATGATCCTCGAAGAGCGTTACGACATGATCAGCGGTTGGAAGAAGCTTCGCCACGATCCCATCTCCAAGACGCTGCCCAGCAAATTCTTCAACTGGACCACCGCCAGGGTCAGCAAGATCCCGCTGCATGATTTCAATTGCGGGCTCAAGGCCTACCGGAACAAGGTCGTCAAGAGCATCGAGGTGTATGGCGAGATGCACCGCTATATCCCTGTGATCGCCAAATGGTCGGGTTTCCGGAAGATCGGCGAGAAGGTCGTTCAGCATCGCGCCCGCAAATACGGGTATACGAAGTTCGGCGGGCTTGGCCGCGGCCTCAAGGGTCTGCTCGATCTGGCTTCGATCACCTTTGTCGGCAAATATGGCAAACGGCCCATGCATTTCTTCGGCCCGGTAGGCGTCGTCCTTTGGCTGATCGGCGCCGGCGAGACCATTTCGCTCGTGATCCAGAAGCTGGACAATATGTCCTCGTTCACCTTGACGAACAAGCCTTCCTTTTTTATCGCCCTGACCAGCGTAATCGTGGGAACGCAACTGTTCCTAACCGGCTTTATCGCCGAGCTGATCTCGCGGAACTCGACGGGACGCAATTCCTATCTCATAGAACAAAAACTGGGATTGGAAAATCCATGAAGGGTTCAGTAGTCATCATCGGGCCCGGCTATCCGCTGCGTGGCGGACTGGCCACCTTCGACCAGCGGCTCGCGCGTGAGTTCCTTGCAGAAGGTTATGATTGCCGTATCTATTCGTTCTCGCTGCAATATCCCGAATTCCTTTTCCCCGGTACGACGCAATACAGTACCGATCCGCCGCCGGAAGGACTTACTATCCTGAGCCGCATCAATTCCATCAATCCGCTGAACTGGCTGTCGGTAGGCCGGGAACTGCGGCGGCTGAAGCCGGATCTGATCGTGGTCCGCTATTGGCTGCCGTTGATGGGTCCCGCGCTGGGCACGATACTACGCAGAGCCAGGAAGTCAGACGCGTGGAAGCCGGTCAGACGCCCAAGACAGGGGGCCGCTAATGGTCCGACGGAGGGGGGCGCCACCGGTCGGACGAGGCATACCCGCATCATCGCCATTACCGACAATGTCATTCCGCACGAAAAACGTCCGGGTGATATCGCCTTTACCCGATATTTTCTGAAGTCCTGCGATGGCTATATCACCATGAGCGAAAAGGTCATGAAGGACCTACGACGCTTTCAGCCCGTGCGACCGGCGCGTCAGGTAGCCCATCCGCTTTACGATAATTTCGGCGAACCCATCGTCCAGACCGAAGCCCGGGAGTTCTTGCGGGGGAAAGGCATCGCTATCGGCGACAAGGACCGTATCCTGCTTTTCTTTGGCTTTATCCGCAAATACAAAGGGCTGGATATCCTGCTGGAGGCCATGGCCGACCCGCGGATCAAAGATATGGGCATCCGGCTGCTGGTGGCCGGCGAATTCTATGAGGACGCCGCGCCTTATCGCGAGTTGATCGCAAGGCTGGATATCGCCGACCGGCTGATCCTGAGAACCGATTTCATCCCCGACAGCGAAGTACGCGATTACCTCTGCGCCGCGGACGCCGTGGTACAACCGTATCGCAATGCTACCCAAAGCGGGGTGACGCCGCTGGCGTATCATTTCGAGAAACCGATGATCGTATCGAATGTCGGCGGACTGCCGGCGCTGGTCCCACATGAGAAGGTAGGTCTCGTCGCTGAACCGACGCCTACCGCCATGGCGGATGCGATCCTCCGTTTCTTTACGTTGGGAAACACCTATTTTCTCGCCGCCCTCCGGACAGAAAAAGAAAAATATTCCTGGGCCACGCTGGTGGACTCTATTCTGAATCTATGTTGAACCTGCAAAAAATAGATGCCTCGTGGACCCTTTTCCTGGATCGCGACGGGGTGTTGAATGTCGAGAAGCACGATAGCTATATCTTCCACTATGGCGAATTCAGCTTTTATGAAGGCGTGCTGGAAGCGCTGAAGCGCTGTGCGGCGGTATTCGGGAAGATCGTGATCGTCACCAATCAGCGGGGCGTCGGCAAGGGCCTGATGACCGTTGCCGATCTGCAGGATATCCATGATAAGATGGTCGCGGAGATCGTATTGGCCGGAGGGCGAGTCGATCGTATCTATTTCGCCGATTCGCTGGACAACGCTCATCCGCTGCGCAAACCCCAGCCGGGCATGGCGTATGCCGCCGTCCGCGATCTGCCGGGTATCGATCTCTCGCGCTCCCTTATGGTGGGCAATAACATCAGCGATATGGAATTCGGCCGCAATGCCGGCATGTATACCGTGTTCGTGCGCACCACCAACCCCGAACAAGCCCTGCCGCATGTAGCTATCGACATGGCTTTCAATTCGCTGCATGATTTTGCAAAACATTTGCGTTTACCATGAAATTTTAGCGGGAAATTGCCGTTTGGCTTTTCCGGAGCCCTCCATAGTTCCCGGAACCATTCCAGTCATTGGATTCATTTGTAACTTTGATATATCATGCGATCCATGCTTACCTGCAAGAGCACCTTGGTCCTTCTACTGGTGATCGGCTTTCTATCGGGCGTCACTGTTCCTTGCTATGCCCAGCATCTTACAGGGGAGCAGGAAAAAGGCTTTCGGCAACGGGAAGACTCATTGAAAGGCTATGCGTTCAATATCGTGAATGCAGAAACCGCGACCAAACGCTTTATTGCCGATAGCGCATTCATCCGTCTGCTGGTACGCGCCCTGCGGCAACCGAATTCGTTCTACTATCCCTTTGATTCGCTGCAAACGATCTCCAGGCTGTATGCTCCCGACAGCTCGTTCCGTATTTTCACCTGGCAATTCAAAAGAGACAATTACATGTATCTGCAGGAAGGGGCGATACAGGTCAACCAACCCGATGGCTCGTTAAAGTTGTTCCCGCTATTCGACGCCTCGATGTTTACGGACAAACCGCTGGATTCGGTTCGTACGAGGCGGAACTGGATCGGCGCCATCTATTACAAGATCATCCTGAAGACCTGGCAGGGCCGCAAGTATTACACGTTGCTGGGTTTCGACGACTATAGTGCGACCAGCAATAAGAAATGGATGGAGGTGCTGACCTTCAACAGCGCGGGAGAGCCGCAGTTCGGCGGTCCATATTTTTCCTTTGCGCAGGATTCGGTGCGGAAGCCGGTGCAGTACCGGTTCGATATCGAATATAAAAAAGAGGCGGGGACGCGGTTCAACTATGACCTGAATATGGATATGGTCGTCTATGACCACCTGGTGCCGGAGGGCGATCATCCCGAAAAGAAAGATACCTATGTTCCCGATGGGGATTTCGAGGCCTTCCAATGGAAGGATGGCCATTGGCTGCATATCGAGAAGAAGCTCTTTACGACGAAGCTTCAGGATGGCCAGGTCCCGCTCGAAGCCAAGATGCTGGACGACCAGGGCAATATCAACGAACGTCAGCTGCAAGAGGCTTCGGAAAAGAATGCCAAGAAGAGACCTAAAAACTGATGGTCCGCGGCTATTCATCCAGCTTCAGCACCGCCAGGAACGCTTCTTGCGGGACTTCTACGGCCCCGATCTGGCGCATCCGTTTCTTCCCCTCTTTCTGTTTTTCGAGCAGCTTGCGTTTACGGCTGATATCGCCGCCATAACATTTAGCGGTTACGTCTTTGCGGAGCGCGCTGATCGTCTCGCGGGCGATGACCTTGGCGCCGATGGCCGCCTGGATAGCGATCTGGAACTGCTGACGCGGTAACAGCTCCTTGAGCTTTTCGCAGAGCTTGCGGCCGAAGTCCGTGGACCGGCTGCGATGGATCAACGCACTTAAGGCATCCACCTTATCGCCATTGAGGAGGATATCCATCTTGACGATATCGCTTACCCGCCGGCCGATGGGATGATAGTCGAAGGAAGCATATCCCCGGGTTTGGCTTTTCAGCTTATCGTAAAAGTCGAATACGATCTCGGTAAGCGGCATTTCGAAGATCAGCTCCACGCGGGTGGTGGTCAGATAGGATTGGTTCACGAGAATGCCCCTTTTTCCCAGGCAGAGCGTCATGATATTCCCGATGTATTCGGGTTTGGTGATGATCTGGGCTTTGATATACGGTTCCTCGATGGTTTCGATACGCACCGGGTCCGGCATTTCGGCGGGGTTATTGACGACGATCTCCTCGCCTTTGGTCGTATACGCCACAAAGCTTACGTTGGGAACCGTGGTGATCACGGTCTGGTTGAATTCGCGTTCCAGCCGTTCCTGGATGATCTCCATGTGCAGCATGCCGAGGAAGCCGCATCGGAAACCGAAGCCCAGCGCCTGCGAGGTCTCGAGCTCATAGGTCAGCGAGGCGTCGTTGAGCTGAAGCTTGTCCATACAGTCGCGCAGCTCTTCGAAATCGTCCGTATCCACGGGGAAGATGCCGGCGAACACCATCGGCTTGACCTCTTCAAAACCCTGGATCATCTGCGGATTCGGGTTGCTCGCCAGGGTGATGGTATCCCCTACTTTGACTTCCTTGGCATTCTTGATGCCGGTGATGATGTAGCCGACGTCGCCGGTCTTTACCTCATTGCGGGGGTCGAGCGCCAGCTTCAGCACCCCGACCTCATCTGCTCCATAGGACTGGCCTGTGGAAACAAACTGGACCATATCGCCCTTTTTGATGCTGCCGTTGAGGATACGGTAGTAAACGATGATGCCGCGGAAAGAATTGAATACGCTATCGAAGATCAGGGCCTGTAGCGGCGCCTCCGGGTTGCCTTGGGGCGGAGGAATGCGTGTCACGATCGCTTCGAGGATCTCGGGGACGCCGAGGCCGG
>DASZOW010000779.1:0-5426 GCA_035550615.1 Puia sp. | reverse complement strand
TAGTCTTAAGCAACAGTCACAGCCTTCTGTTGCAGCATCCTGTGTTTGTTTTGAGTCGGCGGCGCAGCTTGGTAACAGGCGAACCTGCCAGCGCGGCCCAAATGACTATCTAATCACTGATTAGGCAGCCATGGCATACTGAGTATTGCCATTTGAAGTTTGAATATTCAGATTTACGTGCTAATTATCCAACGCACGACATGCTTACACCTTCAAAGATCTATGCTGTCAAAACCAAGGCAGCCCCATATCCCACCCTCCGGTATCCCGGAAAGCGGAACATCAAATATACGATTTTTTCGGATTCGGAAAGTTCGAAAAGTCCGGAAGACCCGCCCGACAACCAGTTCTTACTTAAACTTAAAACTGTGAAAGATATCCAGCCCCAAAGCATAGATCATGATCCCGAACAACAACACCATCCCTACCATCTGCGCATACTCGATAAACTTATCGCTCGGCTTGCGGCCTGAGATCATTTCGACCAGCGTAAAAAGCGCATGCCCGCCATCGAGTGCCGGGATCGGCAACACATTCATGAAGGCTAGCAGAATGCTGAAGATGCCTGTCAACGTCCAGAAAGCCTGCCAGTCCCAGACGGAAGGAAAAACGCTGGCAATGCTGATAACGCTTCCCAACGAATCCTGGGCCTTGACCTCCTTGGAGGTGAACAGCAACTTCAGATTACGGATATAATTGGTGAGGGTCTCGACGCTCTTATGAACACCGGCGGGAATCGCCTGCCAGAAGGTATACGAGGTATGAACGCTGCCCAGCAGGTCCTCCATCGTCTTGAGATGGATCGGAAGCCCGATCTTGGGATCGATGTCTATCACGGAGTGGATCGTGTCATTACCCCGGCGGAAAGCCAAAGCCACGGATTTCTTCTCCTTAAGATGATCGAAGGTGGAATCTTTGAGCAGATCCGATATATAATACACGGGATGACCGTCCAGGTTGACCAACGTGTCGTTGTGCCGTATCAGATCCCCGCTCACCCGGGCCTTCGGCAAAAGGCTGTCGACCACCAACGGATAACGGACCAGGGTCAGCCCCATAAGCCTGTTCTTATTCAGCTGACCGATGACCCCAGGCGGAACGTTCAGGTTGATGGTGTCGCCATGACGAATGACCGTCACCGTCTTGGCCTCGTTCATGATCATCTCCGAACCTACAGAACCCAACCGCTCGACAGGCTTGCCGGCAACGGCATAGATGACATCCCCATCTTCCATCCCCATCTTGCGGCCAAGGCTGTCTGCATAAAGGCCATATTTCAAATGCGACATGGGAATATATTTATCTCCCCACACCCACATGATCATGATAAAAATGGTAAAAGCTAACAATACATTAACAGTCACCCCGCCCAACATGATAATCAGCCGCTGCCAGGCTGGCTTGCTGCGAAACTCCCAAGGCTGCGGCGGTTTATCCATCTGCTCTTTGTCCATGCTCTCGTCGATCATCCCCGAGATCTTGACATAGCCGCCAAAAGGTATCCAACCGAGTCCGTACTCCGTCTCGCCAATCTTCTTCTTAAAAAGGGAAAACCAGGGATTGAAGAAAAGATAGAACTTTTCAACCCTGCATTTGAACCAGCGGGCAGGAAGGAAATGGCCCATCTCATGCAGGATCACCAATATGGAGAAGGACAGGATAAATTGGACCACTTTGATTCCCACAGAAGACCAATCGATTGCTAATAGTACCATAGTTATCAAATATCGGGAAAATGCTGCTATAACTTTATCATGGAAGCTGCAAAATTACGAGCCTCTCCATCGCTTTCAAAATATTCCTCGAGCGTTGGCCGCTCGATAAAGGGCAGTTCCTGCATCGTCCTTTCCACCAGGTCGGTCATATCGAGAAAACCGATACGGTTCCGCAGGAAGGCAAAGACGGCAATCTCATTCGCCGCATTTAACACACAGGGAAGATTACCCCCCTTCTGCAGGGCTTCGGTGGCCAGGATCAGATTACGGAACGTCCTGGTATCGGGCTCCTCGAAGTTGAGGGTATTGGGTTTGCGGAAATCGTACCGCGGAAAGTTGCTGGGCAGACGACGCGGAAAGCCCAGCGCATACTGGATGGGCAGCTTCATGTCGGGAAGACCCATCTGCGCTTTTATACTGCCGTCCTCGAACATGATCATGCTATGGATAATGCTCTGAGGATGAATGACTACTTGCACCTGGTCGGGCTGCAGGTTAAACAGCCACTTTGCCTCGATCATCTCCAGCCCCTTGTTCATCAGCGTCGCGGAATCGATAGTGATCTTTGCACCCATGCTCCAATTGGGATGCTGCAAAGCATGATCGCGTTTTACATTGACCAGGAAGTTGGGCTTCTTTCCCAGGAACGGACCGCCGGACGCGGTCAGGACAACCTTCTCTATCCGGCTGCGGGTCTCGCCGATAAGGCACTGAAAGATGGCCGAATGTTCTGAATCCACCGGGATGATAGGCGCCTTGCGCTCAAGTGCCTTCTGCATCACGATATCGCCCGCTACCACCAGCGTCTCTTTATTGGCAAGGGCAATGGCCTTGCCGTTCTCGATGGCTTTAAGAGTAGGACGCAGACCGGCAAACCCGACGATAGCAGCCAGCATCATATCGTAAATATCCATAGCCGCAACTTCTTCCAGCGCCTGCTCACCCGCGAAGACCTTGATCGGATGGCCGGAGAGCGCGGCTTTTACCTGGGCATATTTCCGGTCGTCCCCGATGACAACGATATTCGGTTGGAAATGTAACGCCTGTCTCACCAGCAATTCATCGTTGCTCTGAGCGGTGAGCACCTCCACACTGAACATGCCGGGATTGGCATCTATAACTTCCAGCGCCTGTTTGCCGATGGAACCGGTAGAGCCGAACAGCGCGATGCGTTTCTTGACTGAGCCGTTTGACATAGTGCAAATAGATTATTCGGATACGGCAAGCTAGCCGCAATATTTTATTCGATGAATTTTTCCAGACCGCTAGCGAGCTTTCGATCGTTGCTGAGCCGGGGAACTTTGTTTTGACCACCCAATTTTCCCACCGACTTCATATAATCGATGAAGCCGTTCTTCTTTATCGGCCGGATCTGTAGCGGCAGCAGGATATTGCCCGAGATAAGGTCGTCGTAATATATGTTCTTTTGGCGAAGATTATGGTCTACGAGACTGGCAAATGCCGCCAGATCCGCGGGCTCCGTACCAAACTCGACAAACCATTCGTGATACGATTTTCCTTTCTCCTGGCTGATCATCGGGGCTACCGTGAACTCGGTGATGTGCAAGCCGGCTTCCGCTGCTGCTTTCATAAGGCTATATTCCACTTCCTCCCCGATGACATGCTCACCGAAGGCGGAAATAAAGTGCTTCGTCCGTCCGGTGACGACAAGGCGGTAGGGGTCCACCGAGGTAAAACGGACCATATCTCCTATGGAATATCCCCACAGACCGGCATTCGTACTGACGACAAGCGCATAGTTCTCGCCTGTCTTGACTTCTTTCAAGGACAAACGTATCGGATCTTCTTTGCCGATCTCGGCTGCCGGAATGAACTCGAAAAAGATGCCGCTGTTGGTATTCAGCAGCAGCCCCTGCTCCTCCCGCGTATCCTGGAAGGCAAAAAAGCCCTCCGAGGCGGGGAACGTTTCGATGGTATCGATCTTTTTACCGATGCTCTCGAAAAGCCGCTGCTTGTACGGCTCGAAATTGACCCCGCCATGGACCAGCACCGAGAAATTGGGGAAAATATCTTTTATCGGCATGCCTTTGAGCTCCGTCAGGCGGTCGAAATACATCTGAACCCACGGGGGAATACCACTGATCAGCGTCATGTCCTGCTTGATCGTCTCCTCGACGATCTTGTCCAGCTTTGTCTCCCAGTCTTCGATGCAATTGGTCTCGTAGGAAGGCAGCTGGTTCGTTCTTAGATAGCCGGGCACATGATGGTTGACGATACCGCTTAAGCGACCGGTAGGAATGCCCCCTACCCTTTCCAGTTCGGGCGAGCCGGAGAGAAAGATCATTTTCCCATCGGAAAAAGCGGTGTTACCGGTAGAAGCCATATAGCACAACAAGGCATTCCGGGCCGTGTTGATATGATTGCTGATGGACTCCTTGGTAATAGGGATGTATTTTATACCGCTGGTAGTGCCGGATGTCTTGGCAAAATAGATCGGCTGGCCTTTCCAAAGCACATTGTGCCGGCCCTCCTTGATCATCGAGATATAAGTGGAGAATTGTTCGTAATCCCGGACCGGAACGGCTTTTTTGAACTCTTCATAAGTCTTGACATCTGCCAGGTGATGCTCGTTTCCAAAAACCGTCTTGCCGCCCACACGCAATAACTCCTTTAAAATCGCCTCCTGATCTGCTATAGCCGTAGTCATCCCCTTCTGAATACCTTTGTACACATACGATGCAAAAGGTCTGGCAAGGAATGATTTGATCTTCATGTTCATGCGGGCAAACCTACATGAAATTAGTCAAACCGCCATTGGGGTCCGATAAGCCTCCCGCCCTCTCCGCCGGCTTTCTCCCACCCGGAGCGGACGACTAAAAGCGCACCATCGCCCCAAAAAAACCATTTTGGCCGCCCCGAACGCCGATTTCCAACGGTGACCGCGGAAAAAAGGGTATTTTTGCCACCCCACGGGAGTTTTTTCGGAACCATTCTTCTTTTTTTCCTGAAATACCCGTAATTTTGCAGCCCTCATTCGATCCAATGGATCGAATAGGCCGAAGGCCCATCATTAGCCGAGCACCAGGAGATGGGTTATTTTTCGCGAAATCCATCCCTGGTGCGCAAATTATAGACTATGTTAGCAGTCGTGAAAATAGCCGGACAACAATTCAAAGTCCAAAAGGACCAGACTTTGTACGTTCCCCGCATCGCGGGTAACGCCGGTGATAAAGTTGAGTTCGGTGAAGTCCTTCTCTCGCATGGCGACAAGCTGGCTGTGGGCAAAGATGTAAAAGCCGTCATCAAGGCTGAGATCATCGACCACGTTCAGGGTGACAAGGTCATCGCCTTCAAAATGAAAAGAAGGAAAGGCTTCCGCAAGAAGCACGGTCATCGCACCCACTATACGAAGATCCGCATCAGCGAGATCGCGTAAAAGGCAATTAAAAAATTATACCAACCTATCAAACTCTAGAATATGGCTCACAAAAAAGGTGAAGGTAGCGTAAAGAACGGTCGCGACTCGCACAGCAAGCGCTTAGGAGTTAAGATCTATGGCGGGCAGCCCGCGATTGCCGGTAATGTCCTCGTTCGTCAGCGTGGTACGCAGTATCATCCCGGCAAGAACGTGGGAGTAGGCAAGGACTATACATTGTTCGCCCTCTCTGATGGTACGGTTGAGTTCAGGAAGGGGAAAGGCGATAAGACCTTTGTCTCCGTCAACGCGGTCGCAGTAGAAGCAGGTGCTTA
>DASZOW010000778.1:0-3823 GCA_035550615.1 Puia sp. | reverse complement strand
GAAGAAGCCTATTTGTTACATGCCTGATCTTTACGGTCCTCCACGTCTCAGCACAATCCGGTGGCTATTCCTACCTTGAGTTTGTCGAGAACAAGGGGCAATGGGATTCTTCGGTGATCTACCGGGCGGACATAAGCACCGGGAGCATTTTCATCAAAAAGAACGGTTTTGCGATCCTGCAGCAGGATACCAACGATCTGAAGCGGATCCACGAGCTGATGCATGGCGGCGGGGGGTTGAAGAACAAGCCGATGATCTCCCTGCAGGCTTACATGCGTATCAATGGGAAGCGGCCGGTGAGCGGGCCGGGTTCGGGGGCTGCGGATGATCCGTTCCTGCTGCATTCGCATGTATATGCCGTTAGTTTCGAGGGCGCCAACCCGAATGTGCAGATCGTGGCGGAGAAGCCGTATGATCATCAGGCCAACTATATGCTGCGCGGGAACGGCAAGAGAAAGCGAGTAGATCATTGCGGCATATACCAGAGCATTACGTATAAGAATCTCTACGAGGGCATCGATCTGCATTATTATACGGAACATGGGTTCGTGAAGTACGACCTGGTGGTCCATCCGGGCGCCGACCCGGGGAGGATCGTGTTGAGGTATGATGGGCAGAACAGGCTATTGCTGCATAAGAACCAGGTGCAGGTGCAGACGTCCGTGGGCATGGTGCGGGAGCTGGAGCCGAAGTCTTACCAGGTGAGCCGGGAGGGCAGGGCCGATGTAGACTGCAAGTATGCGCTGAGCGGCAACAGGTTGCGGTTCAAGGTGGGGCAATATGCTTCGGATGCCACGTTGGTGATCGATCCGACCGAGATCTTCTGTACGTTCACCGGGAGCCATTCCGACAACTGGGGCTATACTGCGACCTATGACAATAAGGGGGACATGTTCCTGGGCGGGATCGTGCTGGACTATGATAGCCAGAATCCCGGAACCGAATATGGGACGACGCCGGGGGCGTTTCAGAGCACCTTTGCGGGAGGCGACCAAACGGAGGGTGGGCAGAGCGACGGGCAGCAAACTTTTTATTATCACTACGATGTCGGCATATCCAAGTTCAATTCCACGGGAACGAAGAAGCTATGGTCTACCTACCTGGGCGGGTCGGGGGATGAGCAACCGCATAGCATGGTGTGTGATGCCGCCGGCAACCTGATCGTCACGGGGAGGACTTCGTCGACGAGCTTCGGCGGGCAGGTCCTGCCGACGTTCGGCCCCTGCGGGAAGCTGGATCTGTTCGTAGCGAAATTAAGCGCGGATGGGACGACGCTTATGGGAGCCATGAGGATAGGGGGATCGGGAGACGACGGGGTCAATTACTCGCCGAAATATGTCAATCAAAATGGCACGCAGGAGCTGCGGCTGAATTATGGAGATGACGGGCGGAGCGAGGTGGTGCTGGATGCGAGCGGGAATATTTATCTGGCGGCGTGTACGCGCAGCAACGATTTTCGTACGACGTCCAATGCGTTCCAGCAGAGTTTCGGCGGCGGCGACCAGGATGGCGTGCTGGTGAAGCTGGGGCCGAATGCGAATACCGTGCTGTTCAGCAGCTACCTGGGCGGGAACAATACCGATGCGGCGTTCGTGCTGGCTTTGAATCCGCTGGATAATACGATCTGGGTGGCCGGCGGCACCTTTTCGACCGATCTGAAAAATTCCGTCGGGACACCATAGGTACTAACGGCGACCAATAACGGCAGCGCGGATGGGTTTATCGCGGTGGTCAGCAATGACGGCAACACCCTGTTAAAGACGAGCTATTTCGGTACCAGCGATGTCGATGTCATCTATGGGATCGGATTCGACAAATCGGGATATCCTTATATCACGGGCACGACGTATTCGGTGATCCCGGTGGTGAAGTCCCCTTTTAACGCCAATGGGAACCAGGCTTCGGGCAAGCAATTCATCACGAAGCTGGAACCGGATATGTCCGGGATCGTGTATTCGGCCAATTTCGGCCCCGCCAATGGAAAATACCCCAATATCTCGATGACGGCTTTCCTGGTGGACCGGTGTGAGAATGTGTATGTGAGCGGCTGGGGTGGCGGGATCGATGTGGGAGAACATTATCTGAATGACGGTACGGCCGGGTTGACGACGACTGCCGGGGCGATCCGGGCGACGACGGACAATGCCGATTTTTATTTTTTTGTGTTGCAGAAGAATGCGGCGAGCCAGCTTTACGGAAGCTTTTTCGGGCAAGTCGAGGCCCAGAG
Source organism: Puia sp. (assembly GCA_035550615.1). Taxonomy (GTDB): domain Bacteria; phylum Bacteroidota; class Bacteroidia; order Chitinophagales; family Chitinophagaceae; genus Puia. Next base: position 1,596 of record DASZOW010000778.1, on the reverse strand, counting down.
CGGGAATCGCTCCAGCCTGGGAGACCATGTGGATGGCGGGACGAGCCGTTTTGATGAGCAGGGGGTGATCTACGAGGCGATCTGCGCCAATTGCGGCGGGGTTGCCAAGTTCCCGGTGACGGCGGGTGCGGCGGAGCCGGTAAACGGGGCGATGAGCCCGATGAACGGGTCGGGGTGTAACGAGGCTGGCGTGAAAATGGCATTCAATTTTGCCGGGGTTGCGGCGGGGCTGAAGGTCATGACGCATGGGCGGGGCGACAGCGTGGGCTGTACGCCATTGACGGCGATCTTTGCCGATACGGTCCGGAATGCGAAGTCCTATATCTGGAATTTTGGCGATGGAACGGTTATCCCTACGACGTCCTATACGGAGCAGCATACGTATAATTCGGTGGGGTCATACCTGGTAACGCTGATCGCGATCGACAGCAATTCGTGCAATGTAGCGGATACGGTAACGCATACGGTGGTGGTAAAAGACAACCCCGCTTTTTTGAATTTCGATTATGCAAAAGTGCCGCCGTGTACATCCATGAGCTATGTGCTGACGAATCTCAGCAGTGCGCCTGCGGCGTTGCCGTTCAGTGATACGGCGTTCAACTGGAGCTTCGGGGATGGTACGACGAAGCTGAAGGACAATCCGACGGACCAGCCGACGCATAGTTTTCCGGCGCCGGGGCCTTATACGGTGACGTTGAGCCTGAACGATACGTCGTACTGTAATTATCCGCTGGATACGTCGAAGATCCTGTATGTGGCGCAGAATGTGAAGGCCGCGTTTACGACGCCGGCGTTGGCGTGCGCACCGTATCAGGCGGTGTTTACGAATACGTCGGTCGCGGGGCAGAAGTACTATTGGAATTTCGGCGACGGCAGTCCGATAGACAGTATCGACGTATCGCCGGCACATTTGTATCAGAATGTGGGAACGTATACCATTTCGCTGGCGGCGGTAGATTCCGCTACCTGTAATATAGTCGATAATTTTTCCGTGACGATCACTGTGCAGGGTAAGCCTGCGGCCGCATTTACTTACGAGCCAGTGCCGCCGCAGCCGCCGAATACGCCAACGATCTTTACGGACGCGTCGACGCCCGCGGTGAAATATCAGTGGATCTTCGGAGATGGGACATCGGAGACCAGGACGACTCCGGATACGGTGGTGCATCTGTACAACAGGACGGATACCTTCCAGGCTTGCCTGGTGGTCACGAATGCGAGCGGTTGCAGCGATACCGTCTGTCACCCGGTGCCGGCGGTGATCAATCCGCTGCTGGATGTGCCGAATGCCTTTACGCCGGGGCGTTTCGGGCAGAATGCGGTGATAAAAGTCGTCGGCTTCGGCATTGTTCATATGGTCTGGCGTATCTATAACCGGTGGGGGCAGGTGGTTTTCGAGAGCGACGATCCGAATGTCGGGTGGGATGGGACGTATAAGGGGGTCGTGCAGCCGATGGATGTCTATGGATATACACTGGAAGTGGAATATTCCGATGGGTCACATACGACGAAGAAGGGAGATATTACGTTAATAAGGTAGATTGCTTTTATGAAGAGAGGGTTCTATATCGTCATTGGGTTGGTCCTTGCCGTCCT
>DASZOW010000777.1:0-7126 GCA_035550615.1 Puia sp. | reverse complement strand
TCGCTCAGGACAAAGGGTTTGTGGATAAAGGACTGGAACGTAAAATTGTAGAACCCGCGGTCGATATCATAACGGCCGTTGAGGGTCAGATCCTCGGCGGTGCCTACGCGCATGACAAGGTTGCCGTGCCCATTGGCTTTGATCACATCCCCGGTCAGCGGGTCCAGGATCATGTAGATGTTCGCCAGGTTGTTGGCATACATGTCCAGGGTTACGGTGATATTGCTCCTTTGTCTGTCGGCAGCCCCTTCCTTCATCTCTTTGCCGTAGACCTTCCATTTAATGAAGTCGGCATCGCCGCTCTCACGGCTGATCGATGGCGGCAGATAGATGTTGGAGCTGTCGGTAGGCTCTCCTTTGATGAACATCTGAATATTCTCCTCAGGCCCCGTCAGGGTGACACGCGCTTTGCCTACGACGGTCCCATAGAACTGGTTGTTATCGGTGGCCCTCGTATCGAGCAGGAGCAGCCGGTTGGTGTTGAACTCGAAATCGAAGCCCAGGTCGTCGAAGGCATGATGGAAGAGCCGGCCGCGGGTGAGATCGGCGGTGTGGCCGAGACGGTCTTTTAGCTGCAGGGTGCCGAAATCGATGGTATCTTTTTTAAAGTGGATGGTCGCATTGGCGATCTTATAGGTACACTGGGTATAGGCCACTTTCAGCGAGGCATCGTGCAGCTGTACGGTGCCCAGGTACAGCAGATGGGAGGCGGGACCGGTGATATGCAGTTTTCCACTGACATTGCCGGAGATATTGGTGAAGACCCCGCCCAGGTATTTTTCCAGCAGACCGATCTTCATATCGGCGACATCCGTAGTGATGTCGATGGGTGGTCCGGCGGCGCTGTCGAGATTGATGAGGGCGTTGCCATCGAGATGATAGTTCTTGTTATCGGAATGAAGGCTGGCATGGATGGCGCCGGTGGCTTTTTGATAATCGGCCGTGAGATCGAGATGACCGATGGAATCGTTAGCGAACCGGAACTGGTCGGCCTGTCCATGGAAGGTGATCGTATGTTTACCAAAGGGATCCGTCATGTCGAGATTGCCGGTAAGCAGTCCTTCCAACCGTTCCGATTTTACGAGATAAGGCGTAAAATCGCCGATATTGATCTTTGTGAGATTGACGTGGATATCGTTCCAGTTCCCTTCGCCGGAGGGGGTGGTGGTCACGGCGATGTTCTGGTCGCCGCTATGGATGACGAGGCCATCGGCAGAAAGATAATTGTTGTCGAATGCCAGTTCTCCATCCTTATCGATTTGCCAGGTCTTGCTGTTGATATCGAAGGTGGATGGATCAAAGGTGACCTTGACGCCGGTGCGCATGGTCTGTACCCTTGCGGAGAGATTGGCCGAGTTGAGCGTTTGGCTGGCGCTGGTCGAGACCTGGATGCTGGTGAGGTCGTTGGCCGAGATGAGGTGGATGCGGGTGCCGGGAAAATGCAGGCTGTCGTTGATATAGACCTCGCCGATACTATCCGTCAGGCTGAGGCTGTCGAGGTTTCCCCGGCCGCGGACGGAGACGTGGCTAAAGGACAGATCTTTGTAGTTGAATTGCGGGACGTCGGCATTGAGGTCCAGCAGATTTTTGCGGGTATCGATACGGCCGTTGACGCCGGAGTTGTTAAAACCCTTGAGGTCTTTGTTGAACAGATCGATGTATTCGTCGACGTTCTTGGTATCGATGACGAAAGAGAAGTTCTGGTTGGCCGGAACGGATCTGGCCGGTTTGATATAGCTGGGATAGTATTTATTCAAAAAGGTCTGGAAGGAAGCGGGCAGATCGTGGATCGAGAACTGGCCGACGATGGCGCCATCGAATTCATTGCTGACGACGGTAATGGTCTTGTTGCTGTCGACGATGCTGGATTCGAGGGTCAGGGAGTCGAAGGAAACGCGTTGGCCGTTCTTGAATAGCGAGGCTTCGTAGATGCTGGCCTTCCCGAGAAAGTTGTCGATATCGTCGCCGGTGAAATTACATTTGAATTTTCCATCGAACTCCAACTGTTGATTGGCGAAATGCAGCCTGGTAAGATCGGCCTTGGCTACTTCGGCTTTGAAGTTGAATTTCGGTTGTCGCTGGCTGAAATCGATGAGTCCATCGAGATGGGCGTCCAGGTTGGGGTCGCTGGCAATCAGCTCTCCATTGAATTTCTTTTTGGCGACGGCGCCGTTGACCTGGATGTGCCGGTAGGTATATTTGTTGAATTCCAGGTAGTCGATCATACCGTCCAGCGTAGCGGTCAGCGAGCCGGTCTTGAGACCGGCGCCATTGATCTTGCCCTGGAAGGCGATGTGTCCCAGGTTGTCGTTGTCGAGGAATGGTCCGAGATAAAAGCTGTCGGTGGAAATGGTTCCGTTATAGACCGTAGGGCCGGAGACGGGGATACGCATGCCGGCATTGGTCTCGAGTCTGCCCAGGTTGGTCTCGATGGTGCCCTGTGTCACGAAATCCCGAAAGGTGCCGGAGAAATCTCCATGAAAGCGAAGCCAGCTGATCCGGTCCATCCGCGGCTGATCCACCTTCCGCAGGGATGGAACGAAGGTGGCCATGTCTTCGTAGGTCGTCCTGAAATCGTTGGATTTGAATTCTATGAGCGTCTTTTCGATATCCGGTAGCCCCCGGAGATGAAAATCGCCGTTGAGCACCGTATTCTTTCCACCTTCTACGATGACCTTTCTTCCACGCAGATCGCATACCGGGCCCTGGATATCGCCATTAAGCCGCACATGCAGGCCCCAGGATCGAAGGGCGGGGGCAAACCAGGCGATATCATCCGTATCGATATCCGTGTCGGTAAACCGGCCTTCCATCCGGATGCGGGTCACGAAATCGGACATATCGTCCAGCGTTTTGAACCGCATGGCGAAGAAATTATGGATGTGGCTTTTGTTGGTCTGGAGGTCGAGCCGGGCAAATTCCATGGCTTCAGGGTACCAGCGGATACGGGAGCTCAGCTTTTTTACTTCCAGGCCGCTGCGTTCCTTGGTACTTAGCAACAGCTGCGCCGTAAGCGTGTCGCGGTTCAGCCGGAGATTGGTAAAGTTGGTGTTGACGGCGGAGAAAAAAATATGATCGCCGTCGAAGTATTTATTGACGACGGTGTCCGACCTTTCAATATGCTGGAAGGAGCCGTTCCGGATGGTGATCGATCTGGCGGTGATGTCCCAGCCGGCGGGATTGAGCCGCAGATGATGGGGATCGTTGACGATGGTGGAGGTATCGTCGGGCGGCGGTGGTCTTCGGCCGTGGTAGTTGGAGAGGATGAAATCGGGTTGGGTAAAGCTGAGACGGTTGACGCGCGCGATCTTGTCTGTGAGACTGATGGTGTCGGCGTCGAGGCTCATAGAGCTCAGATGAAGGTCCATGTCTTCACCGCGCCAGCCGTCGCGTTTGAGGAAATGGATATTCGCGAGCTGCACTTCTTTGAGATCGAGCTGAAGACTTTTGGTGGTGTCCGGTTCTTTTGGGTTCTTATCCGGGTTGGAGAAATAGTCGACAAGGAACTGATAGTTCCATACCGAGTCGGTGCGTTGCAGTTTGACGGTAGCGTCCTCGAGACCGATGTATTGCAGCTGGGCTTTGTCTTTGAAGAAGAACCAGTCCGTAATATTGACCTTGACGGTACCGGCGTAGAGTAAGGTATCTTGCTGATGATCCTCTACGAGGGTCTGCTCCAGCAACATTTTGTTAAAAAGTTCGAAATCGACGTGTTTGATCCGGATGGTGGTATGAAGGTCATGAGAGAGCCGCTGGGTCACCCGGGATACCAGCCAGGTCTGGACGGCGGGTATATGGATGAGAGACCAGACGGAAACCAGTAATAGTATTAAAACCAGTAATGTATTACGGAGTATTTTCCAAATCTTTCTCAGGGGCCCTTTTTTTCTGGTGGCAAAATTAAACTAAATGTTTGGACGAGCCGCGGCTCTGCGGTCCCGGTGCAAATTCGGTACCAATCCTCCAGATTTGGACCCTGTTTGGACATTAAAGTTTAGTGAAGACAGGTCATTGTTTATGCCGCTTCTCCATGTCGCTGTTAAAGGCGTGGGAAGCCCCCCGGGCGATGGAGAGACTACGCCAGTTCTGGTCTCTGATCATCTTACCCAGATAGATGATCTGGCCGACATGGTGAGGATAGTGGGCCAGCTGCCGGTTGATCGCATCGATGACGATCAGCGGTTCATGGCGGATCGTGATGGTCTTGAGCAGGTCTTCTTCTTTGAGCGAGCGGAGCGTGTCGATCAGGCAACGCCAGCCTTTTTCCCATTGGGCGATCAGCTCCTGCATGGAGGCGTCAGGCGGGCTGAACTCTTCATCGCGGTTGCGGCCTGGTTTTTCGCCGTCTTCCGTGAGGAAATTGGTCCAGCGGCTAAGCATATTGCCATGCAAATGCTGGATGATGACGGCGATGGAATTCGATTCTTCCGAAGGAGTGACATAAAAGTCCTTTTCTTCCAGTTGGGCAAAGGTCATATCGCCCAGTGTCTTGTAGGTGAGGAACCGTTTGATCACCGAATCGAGATAAGTGGCTCCGATGGTATTCATAGTATTCTTTTTTAATTAACTTTTAATAACCTAACGCCGTGTCGTCGCCGCGCCCATCGCCGACGGCTTCGATCTTATGGTCCTCTCCCTGCCGGATCATGATCACCTCTGTACGGCCGATGCTGCCGCGTTGTGTCACCTTGTAGCCCATGGCTGTCAGCTGTTCCCGCGTATAGGCGGGGAAGGAGGGTTCGACGAAGAGCTCATCGGGCATCCATTGGTGATGGAATTTTGGCTTGTTGACGGCATCTTCCGCCGAAAGGCCGAAGTCGAGGATGTCGACAAGGGTCTGGAAGACGGACGTGGTGATGGTGGTGCCGCCCGGCGTGCCTGTTACGAGATAGACACTACCGCCTTTATCGCCTTTGTCTTTTTTTAGCACGATGGTGGGCGTCATGGAGCTCAGCATCCGTTTGCCGGGGGCGATGGCGTTGGCTTCCGTGCCCAGCGCGCCGTACATATTGGGAACCCCCGGTTTGACGCTGAAGTCATCCATTTCGTTATTGAGGAAGAAACCGGCGCCGCCGACGACGACGCGGCTGCCATAGCCGCCGTTCAGGGTGGTGGTGATAGAGACCGCGTTGCCTTCGTTATCGACTGCCTCGAGGTGTGTCGTCTCTTCCGACTTCGGGTTCAGGACACCGGCGCTGATGTCTTTGCTGCTGCCGGCCTTATCCGGCTGGAAGGCGGTCATGCGTTCGCGGAGATAGGCTTCGCTGGTCAGGGTCCTGACGGGAACGGAATAATAGTCGCGGTCGCCGAGGTATTGGGCCCGGTCCGCATAGGCGAGACGTTCTACTTCCGTCATGAGGTGGACGGCTTTCACCGATTCGAAGCCATACTGCGCGAGCGGCAGGGGTTCGACCATCTTGAGCATCTGTTGCAGGATGACGCCGCCGCTGCTGGGCAGAGGCATGGTGACGATGGTATAACCATGATAGGGAAAGACGGTAGCTTCCCGTGTTTTCGCGGTATACTCCCGCAGGTCTTTTTCGGTGATGATGCCTTTGCCGCGTTGCATCTCTTCGACGATGAGACGGGCCGTTTCGCCTTCATAAAAGCCCCGGGCGCCGTTGTCGCGGATGCGGATCAGGGTTTGGGCCAGGTCTTTTTGTATGAGGGTGTCGCCGGCCTTCCAGCCGTCTTCTTTGATAAAGACGGGGAGAAGCGTATTGTATTTGCGAAAGGCTGTCTGCGTATGATTGAGACTGCGCGCTTCGGCTTCGGTGATGGCGTATCCGTTTTGCGCAAGATCGATGGCTGGCTGGATGAGTTTGGCGATGGGCAGCTTTGCATAGCGCAGCTCTTCGAAAATGCCGGCGATGGTGCCGGGTACGCCGGAGGCCAAATGGCCGTTCTGGCTGAGATCGGTACGGGCATTGCCGGCCGAATCCAGGTACATGTCGCGGGTGGCGGCCGCGGGTGCTTTCTCACGGAAGTCGAGCGCAATGTTCTTTCCTGCGGCCGTATGGGCCACCATGAATCCGCCGCCGCCGATATTGCCTGCTGCGGGATATACGACAGCGAGCGCGAACTGTATGGCGATGGCGGCATCGAAGGCGTTGCCCCCCTGGCGCAACATGCTCAGGCCTGCGTTGCTGGCAAGCGGATGGGCAGAGACGACCGCACCGTGATCGACGAAGGCCGTTTTCCGGACGTTGTAGGCAAAGGGCGTCTCTTGCTGCGCCAGGAGCGGGTTGCAGACCAGAGCAGAAAGTGTGCAAAGGATAAAAAGCCGGATGAGCGGTTGACGCATAGAGAAGAATGATTTTACTTTTGGCCTTATGATTTTTACGAAAAGTAACCACCGGCCAAAAAATGGCTAATGATTGCCCTTCGGGCGGCCAGCCGGAGGCTGGCTCCGTAAGTTACCATTTTTTTTATTTTAGTGGTTTACTTACATTCGCCCACCCATGAGCCATAAAGCAAGTCTCCTTCCTGCTCTGCTGCTGATTGTCTGCAGTTGTTTTGCGCAGACCGTGCCTTCGCCGGAAACCTTTCTCGGCTATTCTTTGGGTGCACATTTTACTCCGCATCATACGATAGTCGGCTATTTCAAGACGGTGGCCGCAGCGGCGCCGGACCGCGTGAAGCTGGAACAGTATGGGACCACCAATGAAGGCCGGCCGCTACTCCTGGCTTTTATTGCTTCGCCGGAGAATCTGCGGCGATTGGAAGAGATCCGCACCAACAATCTGCGGTTGGCGGGTTTGCTGCATGACGGGAAGACTGCCGATGAACACGCGCCGGTCATCGTGTGGCTGAGCTATAATGTCCATGGTAACGAGCCCGCCAGCTCCGAGGCGGCCATGAAGACATTGTACTGGCTGGCGGACCCCGCTTCGAAAAAGGCGGCGGCATGGCTGAGCAATGTGGTGGTGATCATCGATCCCTGTGTCAACCCGGATGGGCGGGACCGGTATGTGAGCTGGTACAACGATGTGGTGGGTATGCAGCCCAATCCCGATCCACAGGCGCGTGAGCACCAGGAGCCCTGGCCGAAAGGCAGAACGAATCATTACAATTTCGATCTGAATCGCGATTGGGCCTGGCAGACACAGAAGGAGACGCAGGAGCG
>DASZOW010000776.1:0-1976 GCA_035550615.1 Puia sp. | reverse complement strand
CTACAGGCAGGCCGAAAGGGTGCATGCTCGAACACCGCGGAGTGGTCAACCGGCTGGCCTGGATGGCAGCGGAATACAATCTCAATGACAAGGATGTGATCCTGCAAAAGACGACTTTTACGTTTGACGTATCGGTATGGGAACTATTGTTGCCACTGTGCAAAGGGGGACAATTGGTATTATGCGAAAAAGACGATGCCGGCTCGCCGGAGAGATTGTTGTCGCTGATTGCAACACATGCGGTATCCTGCCTGCATTTCGTTCCCAGCATGCTGAACACTTTTCTCACTGCCCTCGCAGACGTCGATGACCTGGCTATCAGGCTAAAGAGCCTGCGCATGGTGATTACCAGCGGCGAGGCCCTCGCGCCGGAGCTGGTAAAAGAATGGTATCGCCGCCTGTCCATCCCCATCCATAACCTGTATGGCCCGACAGAGGCCTCCATCGACGTCACGCACTACACTACGATGGCAGGAGACAGCAATATACCCATCGGCAGACCTATCTGGAACACCCGTATGTATATTCTCGACTTTTTGCATCAGCTACAACCCCTCGGCATTCCCGGCGAGATCGCTATCGGCGGCATCGGCCTGGCGAAAGGATATCTTAACAATGAGCTGCTTACGGCTGAAAAATTCATACCCGATCCTTTCGTCCCCGGAGAACGCATTTATCTCACCGGCGACCTTGGCAGATGGAGGCAGGATGGAAATATAGAATATCTCGGGCGAAAAGATACCCAGGTGAAGATAAGAGGTTTCCGCATCGAGACGGGCGAGATCGAGAATGCCCTGCGGGCGCATCCTTCCGTCAGCGGCGCCGCTGTAATTACAACGTCTGCGACAGGCGGAGAAAAAGAGCTCACCGCCTATGTCGTAAGCAGCGAAGCGTTGTCTGTCGCGGAATGCCGGCGGCATCTTGCTGCCATCCTGCCGGAATATATGATCCCATCGCATTTCGTCCGGCTGGAAAACCTTCCGCTGACAACCAGCGGCAAGCTGGACCGGAAAAAGCTGCCTGGAGCCCGCGGATCAATGGTGGATACAGGCGTTCCTTACGAAGCGCCCCGTAATCCCACCGAGGAGATACTGGTCTCTATCTGGCAGGACGTGCTGGGCAGACAGCGGATCGGGATAAAAGATGATTTCTTTGCGCTCGGAGGACACTCGCTGCTGGCCGTGAAAGTAGTCACCATGGCCAACAAGGCGCTGTCTTCACCCATTGCTATCCGGAATTTGTTTACCTATCCCACTATCGATCAGCTGTCACGTTATATCGTGGAACCTGAGCTGTTCCGGAAAGAGGAATCGAAGCTCATCGATCTTGCTTCGGAAAGCCATGTGGACATCGACCTCGATGCCATCCACTATCTTGCACGGCATGCTCTGCCGCCGCAAAAGATACTGCTCACCGGCGCCACCGGCTTTGTGGGCGCTTATATAATGGCTGCGCTGCTGCGCGCTACTTCCACTACACTGTTCTGCCTCGTACGGGCAAAAGGCGACAAGACAGCCGGACAGCGTATCATGGCCAACCTTGAAGCCTATGGTTTAGGCGATCCCGCCTTTGAAAGCCGGATCGTGCCTGTAAGGGGAGACCTTGCGGATCCGGGGCTTGGCATAGACGGGGCGAGGTATGATGAGCTGGCGCAGACGGTAGACCATATCTATCACGTGGCGGCGCATATGGACCTGCAATCCTCTTATTCCCAGCTGAAACCGGCCAACGTCGGTTCGGTGATAGAGCTGATCCGGCTGGCGTCGACAGCCAGATTGAAGAAGCTGATCTACGCTTCCACCCTGGCCATATTCTCCGGAGGGAGAGAAGGCATTCGCTATGAGATAGATCCCATCGATGATGAACGGCATGCCCGGGCCTTTGGTTATTCCGGATCGAAATGGGTGGCGGAAAAGATATTGTTGGATACAATGGCGCGGGGTCTTCCCGCACAGGTGCACCGCCTGGGGTTGATC
>DASZOW010000775.1:0-7368 GCA_035550615.1 Puia sp. | reverse complement strand
AAGTGAAGCTCGTCTGTTCGTTATAATAGACATTCACAAAGGCGCCCAGCATTCCGACCATGCCCATATAGGCCGCCAGCACCGGCAGCATACCCGTAGTCGCGAGGACCCTGCTGACTACCAGGAACTTGAAGGGATTGGTCGAGGATACTTCCATGGCGTCGATCTGCTCCGTGACCTTCATCGAGCCCAGTTCTGCGCCGATATTGGAGCCCACCTTTCCTGCCACGATGAGGGCCGTCACGAGCGGGGCCAGGGCGCGGATGATCGCGATCGCCATCAGGGAGGGAAGCCAGGAGGTGGCGCCAAACTCCGCCAGAGAAGACCGGGATTGTTTGGTGAAGACCAGGCCGGTGATGAAGCCCGTGAGCGAAATGATGGAGAGCGAGCGGAGCCCCACTTCAAAGAACTGGTTCAGGATCTCTTTGTATTCGTAGGGCGGCATGAAGGCCTCCTTGAAGAAAAGGAGGAAGAACTGATAGATATCGTACATCCGTAGAAAGAAAGCCTTCATCTATCGTCAAGGGCCAATTTGATGCCAGCACATTTAGGCGTGGCGCGTGGTGCAATTTCCCCAAAGGCGTTTTCGATGCGGCCGGGAAAAAAAAGCGGCATTTTGAAATCTATTTACGCCTATTTGTCGTATATGGACTACAAGACCGCCGGGTAAAGGACGATGAAGATCCGATTCCGGGGGGCCTCTTCACAGGCAGTAATTTTTAGTGTTTATAGTCTTCATAGGCAGTTAGGTTTGGTTAATCACGGGGATTCTTCTCCGTGATTCTTTTTTTTGTGCGCATTTTGGAATAATCCAAAAACCGTAATCCCGGTCCCATTTTGGGACAAATCCAAAATATGGCATGGATACATCATCGTGCAAAACAGCTGTTTACGAACTGGTATGGGGGTTGGAATATTAACTACAAATCCGTTTTTATGAAAGCACTCCTGAAAACCCCCGCCATAGCCAGTCTCCTGCTGGCGACCCTGTTTGGCTCTGTGACGATGCTGCACGCGGGCCCTTTTTATCACCCGACCAACGCCACCTATAGAACTTCCACCAGCCGCGCTGTGATGATGACGCGGGAGGCCGCCCGTCTGGCCGCGAAACGCGCCGAGATGCGGATGGTCGTAGCGACTGCCATCAGCATTTATGCGGATATGGACCTCGAAGATTCCGGGTTGAGCCGTAAGGCCTTCGAGTCGGCGTGGATCGGCTATTACAAGCTCAGGAAAAAGGGACTGCTGAAACGGACGAACATCCTGACGATCTGCGATTTCAGCCAGAGCTCGAGCAACCAGCGGATGTATGTGATCGATGTGCGTAACCGCCGGATGTTATACCGGACGTATGTGGCGCATGGCATTAATTCCGGCGAAGAGTTCGCTACTTCGTTCTCCAATAAGATGGAATCCTGCAAGAGCAGTCTGGGGTTTTACGTTACTTCCGGTACGTATACGGGCGTAAACGGCCTTAGTCTGCGGATAAACGGCGTGGACAAGGGTTTCAATGACAATGCCAGGAAAAGAGCGATCGTCATCCATGGGGCTAATTATGTGAGTATGCGGGTCGTGCACAAGTACGGCGTCATGGGTACGACCTTCGGCTGTCCTGCCATCCCCACGGAGATGACGACCCAGATCATCCCGGTGGTCAAGAACGGAAGCTGTTTCTATATTTACTATCCGTCTAAAAAGTATCTGAACCAAAGCAAAGTTCTCAATAGCTAGACATATATGCCGCCACGGGCGGCAGGAAATTGATGAGTTAATTTGCCAAGCCGCCTTTTCCAAGGTGGCTTTTTTGTTACATTTGAGTATGTCCTACACCGGCGGTGTTATTCCAGGATTATTTTCCGCCAGGGCTTTTTGCACTTTGGCGAAGAGCGCTTTTTGTTCGGGCGTGAGCTGTTTGGCGGCGTCCGGCGTCAGATCCGGGAATAGCCGGTAGGGGCAAGGAAGGTCCGCGTGATCTTCGAGATGAGGCGCGCGTCGGAATATTCGTCCATGCCTTTGAGCCTTTTCCAGTCGGGGTCATTTCCAAACGCTTTCCAGCATGCGTCGTGGGCCTGCATATCGGCGAAACAAAGCATATAGGTCAGGTTCGGCCGGCGTTCGCCGATGATCGTCTCCCCGAAGAATACGGGCCGCGCGCCGACCCTTTTGAAGATATCGATCTCGCCGGCGTCGTTGAACATCTCTATCTTTTTCTGACCGGCGGATTCTGAAGGACTTTCGTAACATCGGAGCTCGAAGATGCGTGGGTTTTTTTCCGGCGCGTCGATCGCGGGCATGTGGACAAAGGCCCGGAGGAGAGAACTGTCGATCCGCAGGTAGGCTGGGCTGGATGCCGGCGCGTTAAGATAGGCTTCTCCGGCTTTGACATAGTCGGTATCGTGAGCCAGCTTTTTTTCCAGATCGGCCATGGATTGGAGTGAGGAAAAAGGGACAAGCAAATACAGTTTAGCGATGTCCTGGGATTGAACTTCGGTGAATACGCCGGCGGGGCCGATGCCGCCGCGGTCCAGCGCGGGAAGGTAAGCGTGTTCGAGATAAGTTTCCGTGAGCTGTCTTTGATCTTCGTTGGTGAAATGGTAGGTGCGAAGCTCATACCAAAGGCGGGTATTCTTTTTTTCGGCTACGGACTGCATTGAAGTTGGAGATCCGAGTATTGCGCCGGCAGCTATCGATGATCTTACGAAGTTTCGTCTGTTCATGATGTCAAATATACTGGGAGTTTTGCCGCTAAAAAATTGTATATTTACACGTCTATTCGGATGACGTTTGTTAGTATGGCCGGCGATTAAACGACAAATTGTATGAGTGTCAGTGTCATTCACAACAAGGATATAGGAACCAAACAGAAAGCGCTTGCCATCAATCTAGATCCACAAATTTACGGCTCCTTTGCGGAGATTGGCGCGGGGCAGGATATTGCAGCCAATTTTTTCAAGGCGGGCGCCTCTTCGGGGACGATCGCCAAGACGATGTCGGCATACGATATGACCTTTTCGGATGCCATCTATGGCGCTTCAAAGAGTCGCCGTTATGTCAGCGAGGCGCGGCTGATCGCGATGCTGGAAAAGGAATATGGTTTGCTGATCGAGCGCCTGGCCGAGAGCCGTGGGGATAAGACGACGTTTTTTGCATTCGCCAATACCATGGCGGCGCTAAACTACTACAAGACCAATGAAGGGCATGGCTGGATGGGCGTACGGTTCCAGCTCGAACCCAATGGAGCCTTCAACGATGTGGTCATCCATGTGAAATTACGCGACAACGACAATGTGCTGCAACAGCAGGCGGTCGGTACGCTTGGGGTGAACCTGATCTACGCCTGTTTCTATTATCATACCGTTCCGACGATCTTCCTGCAGTCGCTTACGGATAACCTTTCCCGGGATTCTTTCCAGATCGACATGATCCGTTTCGAGGGCCCCGATTTCACTAAGGTCGATAACCGGCTGATGAGCCTTCACCTCGTAAAATACGGGTTTTCGGACGCCGCGGTGTTCGGTCCGGACGGTAAGAACCTTCAGCCTTCCGAGGTCCTGCACAAGAAACATATCGTGGTCGTACGCGGTCGTTTCCGGCCGGTGATCAATGTACACCTGGATATGCTGAACACGGGCGTCAAGCAATTTCTGCAGGAGCCCGATGTCGATAAGGAAAATGTCGAGGTGATCACCGAGTTGACCCTGCAGGCGCTCAAGGAAAGAAATGCCGATACCACGGCCGATATCGACGAAAAAGATTTTCTGGACAGGGTAGACATCCTGGGCGCGTTAGGGCAAACGGTGCTGATCTCCGATTTCCATGAATATTATAAGCTGGTCGCCTATCTGTCGAAGATCACGCCATTGAAAATGGGCGTGGTGATGGGTTACCCGAACCTGGAATATATCTTTTCCGAGGAACATTATAAAGATCTGAGCGGGGGTATCCTGGAATCCTTTGCGACGTTATTCAGCAGGAATGTCAAGCTGTTCATTTATCCCACGCTCCGGCATGGGGTCATTTATAACTGTCTTCGGTTCAATCTGCCGCCGCACCTGGTCGATCTGTTCCGCTACCTGATCGCGAATAACAAGATCGAGGATATCCGCCATTATGAAGAACGTAATCTGCAGATCCAGACGGATAAGGTGCTGGACATGATCAAGGATGGCACGGAAGGTTGGGAGGAATACGTGCCTAAGGAGGTAGCCGCCATCATCAAAGAGCGCTGTCTGTTCGGGTTCGCCTGTGAAGCCAGGCCGGTGAAAGAGGAGCCGGGCTCATGATCTCGTTGGTTGTAAAAAATATGGTATGCAACCGGTGTATCTACATGGTCGACCGGCTGTTCAGGGAAGCGGGGCTCAGTCCGTTGTCGGTGCGACTGGGCGAGGTGCAATTGGCCGATCCGCCGACGGCATCCGAGCTGGCGGCGCTGCAACCAAGACTACAGGAATTCGGGTTCGAGCTGCTCAATGACCAGAAGAGCAGGGTCATCGAGAAAATAAAGACGACGATCATCGAATACATCCAGGATGGCGTCGCCGCGGATCAGGGGGCCCCGGTGTTCTCCGAATTTCTCGGCTCTGCGCTGCACCGCGAATACTCCGCTCTGAGCAAATTATTCTCGGAAGTAGAAGGCCTCACCATCGAAAAATATCTCATCCGGCAGAAGATCGAGAAGGTCAAGGAATGGCTGGTTTATGACGAGCTAAGTCTAAGCGAGATTGCGGACCGGCTTGGATACAGCGGGGTAGCGCATCTGTCCAGCCAGTTCAAGAAGACCACCGGGTTTACGCCTACGGAATTCCGGAAATCCAAAGACCATCACCGGCGGCCGCTCGACGAGATCGGTGGGCGATAAAGATCGGCAAAGGACCGTGGAAGGGGTTCGGAAGGCCGCCGCAGGGGCGCGAATTCAGCCCGAATTTTATAACACTTTTCCAGAATCGTGTAACGCGTACGGCGGAGGGCGGAGGTAATTTTGTGTCATGACACAGACACATACCACTACAGAAAAGACCTGCCCGAGCTGTGAGGGTAAGGGGCCGGGGCACGCCCGCGGGGCTCATGCGGGTCACACGGATCATACGACACACGGGGGACATACGGGTCATTCGACTGAGAGGGCTCACGCGGGTCATGCGACACACGGGGGACATACGGGTGATACGACCGACGCGGCCGCCGAACCGCCGGTCTCCTGGCTGGCCACTTATAAGCCGATCCTGCTTGTCTTTGCCTATATCGTAGGCGGGACGCTGTTGCCGGAGGTGGTCCACCGATCCTGGGATGGGATGCGATGGATGAGCCATTTCATGGCGGTGTTCTTCCTGGTGTTCTCGTTCTTCAAGCTGCTGGACATACCGGCGTTTGCCGATAGCTATAGGTCGTATGACGTGATCGCGGGCCGGTGGCGTGGATGGGGAGTGGTTTATCCGTTTGTCGAGTTGGGGCTTGGAGTTTTATTCCTCACCGGTTTTGACCCGCTTTTTACCAATACCGCAACGCTGATCGTCATGGGCGTCAGCATCATCGGGGTGATACGTTCCGTGCTGCACAAACGGAAGATCCAATGCGCCTGTCTGGGCGCCGTTTTCAATCTGCCGATAAGCACCATCACGATTATCGAAGACGGGCTGATGATCGGGATGAGCGGCTACAGCATTCTAACCATGATAAGCCGATTTTGACGATCTTTGGACGATATGGCATCAGCAATCCCTCTTCCACAGCTTACCCGATTCGACGTCACGATCCAGCAATGGATCGATCAGCTGAACGATTATACGCTGGAGCAATTGCGCCAGGTACCCCGTGCCGGATCGTGGTCGCTGGGCCAGGTCTATATGCATATCATCGCTGATACCGATTGGTTTGCCGGGCAGATGGAGGCGGCGCTTTTGACGAACGCCGATAGCGACAAGGACATGCACGAAGATGCGCGACGGATGTTCGCCTCCGATTCGTTCCCCGATACGCAGATCCAGGGGCCGGCCACCGATACTTATATCCCGCAGCCATCCAGTAAGGAAGAGCTGGCGCAGCGGCTCACGGGCATCAAGGCTGCAGTGAACAGGTTGTTCACCGGTTTTGAGCCGGCGGTTTCCGTCGGGAAGACGAGGCATCCGGGGTTGGCGTTTTTCAGCGCTTTGGAGTGGCTGCAATTTGCCGAGATGCATATGCGGCATCATCTGCGGCAGAAACGGCGGATCGACGCGGTGTTTTTCCCTACGATCAAAAGTCTTCTATCGGCGCTCCTGGTCTGTGTGAGCCTGACCCTTTTCGGCCAGCAGAAAGAGTACGTCATCCCTTTCCGGCTCACCGAGCACAATAATCTCTCCGTCCAGGCCGTCCTGAATGGCCGCGATACGGTGCAGCTCATGTTCCATACGGCCAGTTCGGGCATCGAGCTGACGGCGGCGTCCGTTAAAAGGTTAGGCGATCTGCATTTTGAACGCACCGATACCGTCAAAAGCTGGGGTGGGGACGTCAATGCATCCCGGTTCAGTAGACACAATTCGCTGCAGATCGGGGAGCTGCAATGGCCGGATCTATCGATATGGGAGGATGAGAATTCCGGTCAGGGAACGGATGGTAAATTCGGGCCCGATCTTTTTCTCAACAAGACCGTGGAGCTCGATTTCGACAGGCAGGTCCTGGTAGTCCGGGCCGGTCTCCCGGATAAGGTCAGAAAATACAAGAGGCAAAAACTCATCCTTGAAAAAAGCAATATGTACCTGGAAGCCGTCTGCAAGATCGGCAAGACGCGGTATACCAATCGTTTCCTGATCCATTCCGGCTATTTCGGGGCGCTTTTGCTGGATGACAGGTTCGTAGCACGGAGCAAGGCGGATGAGAAATTGAAGATCGTCGGCGAAAAGGACCTCAAGGATGCATACGGCCATGTTTTAAAAACAGAGAAGGCCGTCTTACCTCTGCTGGTAATCGGCGACCAAAAATTGCACGACGTGCCGGCCGGCTTTTTTCATGGCGCCATCGGCCGGCAGAAGATCAGCGTCATCGGCGGCGACCTGCTGAAGCGGTTCAACTTCATTATCGATGCACAGCGGGAATATATTTACCTGAAGCCAAATCATCTGGCAAAGGGAGCTTATCTGAGCTAAGCGGCCGGGGTATGGGCGCTTGTACCAAGTTGTTCCAACTTGAAAAAGGTGTGCCGGCAGATTTGGCCGAGGTTTCCCGAAATTTAAAGACAAACATTTTTTCATGGGAAATCTCGTTAGGGCCAGTCGCTTTTTCTTTGCCATTTGTATTGCCGGGCTGGCCGGTCAGCAACTTTATTATGAGGATTTCAGGCCGGTGCTGGTTCCCGCCTATACCCATTTTCCGGGTGAGATCGTTCTTGTCTAT
>DASZOW010000774.1:0-3602 GCA_035550615.1 Puia sp. | reverse complement strand
CGGGTCCGGGGCGTGGGTTACGGCGGCGACGAGGGTAGAGATCGCAATGAGCAGGGTAACCGAAGTTTTGATGAACATGTTGGTAAGATGGGTCTTATAATGGGGGAAAGATACGAAAAGCCGGGGAATCAGGCAGGTGGGGGCAGGGGGGGCTCGGGGGCAGGTGGCTTTGGGCAGGTGGCTCGCCGAGCGGGGGCGCCGGGAAGGGGCATGGCACGGACTTTTCTGCATGGTAATGGTATACCATATTGTTCATCGAAAATATCTTAGCCATGGTCGATACAGGAGAAGACAAAGGATTGAATTTTGCCGAACGTCACTGGCTGTTGTTGTGCATTTTCGTGGCTATTTTGAGTCCGCTGGTCGTGCATTGGGTGCAGGGGGCGGCGCATAGGGAATCCTACCAGGAATCGGTAGAGCAAAAGACCGTACATGGAGGTGTTGGCGGGATGAGTCCTTCGGGAGGGGCTGTTGCACCGGGGGATACGTCGCGGCCAGGCAGCGTAAATCCTATGACGCCTTCTGTACAACACGATACCGGTACGACGAAATAGTCCGGCAGGATCATAAGGGCCGACCCCCCGAAAGCCGGGCCGCCGGCGGTGCATTTTTATCCGAGCATTTAATTCCACGGTTTTTTTCCACGAGTAAGGCGTTTCCCAGGCGCGGTTTAGTGGATAAGTGTTTCCATGTATATCCGGGATGACATCCCGGGGCCTTTTTTAAACTACGGGTAGTCAATGGCGTTAGGTTGCAATTGTTTTTGAAAATTTATTTTCGAATTGCTGCCGGCAGACTGCTTTTTTTATTAAATTAGCATATACAATCGTTTTCATCCATTACCTTTTAATCGCCTCGCCGAACACGTTATCTGTCCTTTGCAAGCTTCTCTGCATCACTTCTCGACTGGATTATCCTCAAAAAATCAATAGCACATGTCACTTCAAAAACAGTGGTACGTGGTCTACACGCGCCCTCGTTGGGAAAAGAAGGTTAGCGCTCTGCTGGATAAAGAGGCCATAGAGAATTTTTGTCCCGTGAACAAAGTGATCCGGCAGTGGTCGGACCGGCGGAAGACGATCTATGAGCCTCTTTTTTCTTCCCTGGTCTTTGTTCGCATAGCGCCGGGGGACCGATGCGTGGTCCAGCAAACAGAAGGATTTCTGCGTTTTATACAGCGGGAGGGCAGGCCGGTCACGATCCAGCCGGATGAGATCCGGGAGCTGCGTCTTTTTATGGAGCAACATCAAAGCTTGCAGGTGGATCATATCGCTGTGGACCCGAACGACCGGGTTCGGATACTGAGAGGTATGACGATGGCGCGACAAGGGACGGACCCTATGGTGACGTATCATAGTGTGAAGTTGATCCTGCCGACGCTGGGATATGTCGTAACCGCAACTTTGCAGCTGGAAGATGCGAGCGCCGAGACTTTGAGCTGAGAGGCGCCGGGAGCCTGAGCCAGTAATGCCGCGGTTGCCGGTGGTGCGTCGTTAAGCAGCAATTGCCGATAAAATGCCGCTGATCTCTTGTCGCATGGCGCTGGGACGAAGGAGCTTGGAGAGACAGCATTTTGCGCCCCATCGCATGCAGCGGTCGACGATGTCACCGGATGCCAGGGCGCTCCATACGACTTTCGACATGCGCGAATAGGCTTCTATGAACCGGATGCGTTCGAGTACCTGGAGAACATCGGCGCCTGGTAGCTCATATTGTAGGATCATCAGGGAAGGCAGACGATTCGGTTTACAGGTCGACAGATAATCATTCAACTCACGTCCATCACTAACCGTGTTTACTTTTATGCGGCGGTTGTGCTGGCAGATCATCTCTTTCATCAGCTGGCGGTCTTCGTAATTGGCGTCGGCGATGAGAACAATTGAATTCGTCATAGACTGCAAAGAAAGATAAAATACAGAAGCAGTTCTTCCGGGTTTGCGGTTGTAGGGAGTTTCCTTATGTCGGGCGACGGCGTTTACTAAGTGTTTGCACTTATGGTATTTTTATGCTATAGTATTAGGAGCTAGTGGCCGGACAGGGAAGTTAGGGGGAGGCACGTTAACAATGTAACTAGGGAAGTTGGCAGAGGAATTGCATCCTATCCTAAAAAGAAAATGACGCCAGCATTCGATTTTTATATTCTCATCCCTTGTTACAACAATTTTGCGGGACTGCGTCGTTCGTTGCAAAGTGTTGTGTATCCGATGGATAAGTATGGCGTGGTGATCGTGGATGATGGCAGTGACGAACCGATCTCGGCGAGTGCGCTGGGAAATTGTATCCCGCCGATGACCCGGATCATCCGGCAGCCTGAGAACACGGGAATTACCGCGGCGTTGAATGCGGGGTTGCGGTGGCTGGATGGCCGGGGCGATCACCGGTTTGTAGCGAGGCTCGACTGTGGCGACATTTGTACCCCCGAACGGTTTACCAGACAGGTGAGCTATTTAACCTTGAACCCGGAGATCGCGCTACTGGGCACCTGGGTGCGGTTCGAGAATTTTGCCACCGGATCTTCTTATTTATATAAGACGCCGGTAGAGCAGCGGGAGATCCAGCGGGGGATGCATTTCAGAAATCTTTTTATTCATCCTTCCGTGATGTGGCGGGCTTCGGGGAGATCCGGGGTAAATCGTTATCCATACGATCTGCCGCATGCGGAAGACTATGGTTTTTTTTATAAGATCGTTTTACAGGGGCGGGCGGCCATTCTGCCGGAGGTGTTGACGATCTGCGAGATCAACCCGGAAGGTTTGTCGTTCCGGAATCGCCGGCAGCAGCTGGTCAGCCGTATCAAGACGGTGTTGCGGTATGGCAATAATAAGCTGCTCGGCTCGGTGGGAGCGTTAAAGCTGCTACTCCTGCTACTGATACCCTATCGGGTAATTCTTACGCTGAAATCCATTATCTGGTAGTAAACGAAAGTGTGGACTAATAACCAGATTCTTGTGAAGATCGTACATATCGTGGAGCCATTTGCGTCGGGTATCGCCACGTTCATCCGGTCCCTGGTGGAAGGTTTGCGGGAAGATACGCATATCATCATCCATGGGGAAAGGTCCCAGGTCATGGGATGTGAGGAGATCATGCTCGATTTCCCGATGGACAATGTGCATTTTATCCGGTGGCATTCCGCACAGCGGGAGATAAGGCCTATCAAGGACCTGCGGGCATTTTTGGAGCTTTTGCGGATCCTGCGGCGGCTTAAAAAATATTCGGAGATCGACGTCGTCCATCTCCATTCGTCCAAGAGTGGATTTTTGGGGCGACTGGCATGCCGTGCCGCGGGCATCCGGCGGGTCATCTATACCCCAAACGGCGCGCCATTTCTTGCGGGGTCCTCGGCCGCGCGGTTCCTGTTCAAACTGCTGGAAAAGATCGGGGATGCCTTTGGGGGGCTGGTGGTATGCTGTAGTCCTTCCGAGCGCCGGGAGTATAAGTCGATCGGCATCGATGCGATGTGCATAAATAATGGAGTGCAGGTACGGCGTTACAAGAAGAGGGCCGTCGACCGGACGGCGCGGTTCCGGATCGTCACGTGCGGGCGGATCATCGGGCAGAAGAATCCGGGGTTATTCAATCAGGTGGCTGCTTATTTCGAG
>DASZOW010000773.1:0-4921 GCA_035550615.1 Puia sp. | reverse complement strand
ATAGGTCCAGTTGCCAAGGGTCAGATGACTGTCGTCGCTATAATCGAAATACCCAAGATATGGCGCGTAGGGAAGATAGCTGTTCCCGGACCAACTGAATCCGTTGTCTATCGGGAACGCCAGCTTGATAAAGCGGAGATTATTTTCCGTCAGGTCGATCCACCGGGTGCTGGGGGTAACCGTATAGGTCTCGCCGGGAACCCAGTTCGAACCCGTCGTATCGCTTAAATATCGGACTACCAGGTAGGCCCGGTTGCCGGAGCCATCCGTGAACGTATCTTCCACAGAATCCTTGGCCAGATAGGAGGTGACCGTATCCATCTGACCATAGAAATAAAAATTCAGCGAATCGAGCCGGTAGGTGACATATTTCCCGACCTCCAACGGCGACCAGAAATCGGTTAAATTGCCCGAAAAGGAAGGAGTCTTGGTGAAATTAACCGTCTTTTTGCAGCTGGTTACGACCATTAAACTCACAAGCAGAAAGATGAGACTCAGGCGAAGTTTCATACCTTGGGTAACGCCCTGCTGACGCATTTATTGCCCCGCATCTCCCGCCGCACGCCAACCCCGGGGCCGTTTCCATGGCTCACCGCGCCGCACCCCAACCGCCACCGCCGGCCGGCAATCGCGCTCTTTATCCCTGCTGTGGCAGGCCCCGCTGGATGATCCCACCGCCGATAACCTCGTCGCCTTCATAAAAAACGGCGCTCTGGCCCGGCGCGATGCTCTTGGCCTTTTCATAGAACCGAACCCGCACCTGGTCGCCGTCAGGATAAAGATTGCTCAGCGTCCCCCGGTCCTTGTATCTAACCTTGGTCATCGCTTCCATTCCCGCGGATATGTCATCGTATTTCATCCAGTTGATCTTCGCTACGGCCATCTCGCTCTGATCGAGGTCTTCTTCATCACCCAGCACCACCGTATTGGTCTCCGGCTGGATGGCCGTCACATACACCGGCTTGCCGAACGTGACATCCAAACCCTTTCGCTGGCCGATGGTATAAAAAGGATAGCCCTTATGCTTACCGAGGATCTTCCCATGTTTGTCGACAAAATCTCCGCCCATCACCCGCTGTTCCAGCCCGTCCACCCGGCGTTTTAGAAAACCGCGGTAATCATTGTCCGGTACAAAACAGATCTCATAGCTCTCCGCCTTCTTCGCCAGTTCGGGATAACCATAATCCAACGCCATCTGCCGGATCTCCGTCTTACGGTAAGGCCCCAGCGGAAGCAAGGTCCGGCTCAGCAGGTCCTGCTGCAAACCCCACAACACATAGCTCTGGTCCTTGGTCTCATCGACCCCCTTGGCGATGGTATACCGGCCATTGGTATGCTGCCGGACGATACCGTAATGTCCCGTAGCGATATGCTCGCAATCCATGGCATCCGCCCGTTTCAGCAAGGCCCGCCATTTTATATGCGTGTTGCACAATACACAGGGGTTCGGCGTACGGCCCGCCAGGTATTCATCGACAAAATTCTCGATCACGAAATCCCCGAACTCCTCCCGGATATCCAGTACAAAATGAGGGAACCCATGTTGTACCGCCGCCATCCGCGCATCATTAAAACTGTCCAGGTTACAACAGCCCGTCTCTTTCTTCGTGGCGCCTGCACTGGCATAATCCCATGTCTTCATCGTGATCCCCACGACTTCATACCCCTGATCATGAAGCATCAGTGCCGTAACGGTACTGTCGATACCGCCACTCATCGCTACTAAGACCTTCCCCTTTCGGCTCATATCTGTGAAATTGAAAACCGCAAATTTATGTCAAAAACCCCATCCGCCCACAGCCGCCTGCATCTGTCAGACATTCAACGTTATATCAGCCATATTCGCCGGTTCTCGTTTTGCCGTCCCCTACCGCGTCTCACCGCCCCAACACAACCCCCAATCCCTGCCGCGGCAAACCCGCCCATCATTGCTTCCGATACTCCTTAAGCGGCCTGATCTGCCCGTCCTGCACCGCGATCTCCTTCCACGACACGGTGTCTTCCAGGTGCACCACATAAGCCGTTACCCCATCTTCACTGACCTCCTTTACCCAGACGATCTGATAATCGTAGAACCGGCTGCGTACCAATTGACGCACCTCCTTAGGCAGCTGCCATTCGGTATAGGTCAGGATGGAATACTCCGGTCTGCCTTGGGCATCATACTGATATCTGGCGCTTATCGGCCCATCATGGTACTCCGCCATGATCCCATCCGGGTATCTATACCATTTTTCATTTTTGGATTCCCCAACCCTGTTCCAGAAATCGCGCGTCGCCAGGATTGCCGCCTTATCTGTACCCAGATTACTGATGTTCATCAATACGAATTTATTGTTGTCCTGTGCATACAGGGTCTGACCAGCCAGGATCAGCAGGCTCGTCAGCAACAAAGCCATGGTCTTTTTTATCCGCACACAATGTCTTTTCAAAGGCCGGATGGAACCTCGCTGGTCGTCCCACCGTGTGCTTAAATTTGTCGTGCTCGGTTTCATAATGTTCGTTTTTAAAGTGATAGGGCGAAACTACCACATCATGCTCCGCGCCGCCAGCCAAAATAAGCAACTGGCCACCGCCGGCATTAGTTGTCCGGCTTCGATGAGTAATTGGAAAACGGGCCCCGAATCCCCGGCCATTGCTGAATGCTCACCCGCGCCCCGTCGCCAAATGCGCACCCGCGCGCTAAATGCTCAGTCTGCATCGGCGATTACATCGGCTTCACGGCCTGTTCGGTTGCAGCTTCCGCAAAAGCGCCTCCTTGCGGCTTCGCGAAACCGGCACGCTGCACTGGTCGGACATCACCAGGTATCCGCCTTCGCCCTTGATGTACTTGGAGACTTCGTTTAGATTGATCAGATGGGAATGATGTACGCGCAGAAAGGAATAGTCGTCCAACAGTTCCTCGATCTCTTTTAGCGTCTTCGACGCAATGATCTTTTGTTTGTCTTTCAGCGTAAGCACGGTATAATTGCTGTCCGAGATACAATGGACGATGCTGTCTACAGCCACCATCTGTAATCCCTCCATAGTAGGAATGGCGATCCTGGTGAAAAGATTCGCGGGACTCTGCAATTTCTGGAAAAGCAGATCGAACTGCTGCGAGAGCGGCGTCTTGAGCCGTTGCTCCACCTTCCTGATGGAACCCTGCAGTTCTTCCCGGTCTATCGGTTTGAGAAGATAATCCAACGCGCTATGCCGGATGGCCTTGATGGCATACTGATCATAGCTCGTAGTAAAGATGAGCTCGAAATCCAGGTCTTTGACCTTCTCCAACAGCTCGAAGCCATTCATCCGCGGCATCTCGATATCCAGGAAAAGAAGCTGAGGCTGCCGCTCGCGGATAGGACCGAGCGCCTGTATGCCGGAGTGATAGACCCCATCCACATGAACCTGCGGGCAGTATCTTTCCAGCAGGATGGCCAGAGCTTCGGTACAATACGGCTCATCGTCCACAATAAAAGCGTTGATCATAGTTGATAATATGATGGTTCTGCCGGCTCGCCGGCCGGATGATCGATCTTAACGGTCAGGGTCACCTGCGTCCCCGCGGGCTCGCCATCCTCATCATAGAGGTCTTCGATCTCGAAGAAAGGCCTGGACCCATCCGCCCCGGTATATAACGCCATCCGTTCCGCCGTGATCTGCATGCCCATGGATTTATGCTTTTCCACCGACTTGCTTTTTAAGGCGGCAGCCCGTTGGCGGCCGATACCATTGTCGCGGACCACGCACGTCAGCAGGTCTCCGCTGGCCGTCATCGTGATCGTCAGGCTCCCACGTTCGTCTTTATGCATCAGCCCATGCCACACCGCATTCTCCACAAAGGGCTGGATCAGCAGGGGAGGAATCCGGATCTCATCCGCATCGATCTCTTCCGAAACGATGATCCGGTAGTCGAAGGCATCCTTAAACCGCAACCGCTCCATATCCAGGTATAGCCGTAGGATCTCGATCTCGTCGGCCAGACTGATATAGCTATGGCGGCTGTGATTCATGATCATCCGCATCAGCCGGGAGAACTTCGTCAGATAGTCGGATGCCGCCTCCGTTTCATGGCCCAGGATAAAGCGGTTGATCGCATTCAGACAGTTAAAGATAAAATGCGGATTCATCTGCGAACGTAGCGCCTGGATCTCGAGCTCTTTGGCCCTTTGCTGCAAGGCTGCGCGCGCCCGTTCGCCCTCCAGGCGCTGGATCTCCAGCTCGTCCTCGGCTCTTTTACGCCGATGCGCTTCATTGCGCCGTTTCAATCGGATGATCCACACATAGATGCCCGTGAGCAAAAGCAGCACGGCGATCCCCAGGATCAGCATGTTCTTTGTCATCATCTCCTCCCGCAGACAAACATCTTCCAGCCGCTTTTCGTCATTCAGGATCCGGATCTGCTGCTCGAACCCAAAAGAGGCGAAACGCCCTTTGAGATGATCGTTCAGCACACTGTCCTTTAAGACGATATACCGCTGGTAATAAAAATAAGCGCTGTCGATCCTCTTCTCCCGGTCGTATAGAGAATACAACAGCTGGCAACCGTCCCGGATATTCTGCCGCGCATCCGTGCTCTCTGCAAGCGCGAGGTCTGCCCGCGCATATTTAAAAGCCTCCGCATCCTGGTGCAAACCGCGATAGGTCCTCGCCAGGTCGACCTGGCACCGCATCAGCTGGTTGCGGTCGTTCATCTCCCGCTGGAATACGATGCTTTTGAGAAAATAGGGTAGGGCAGTGCCATAGTCGTTCCGGAAAAGATAATATTCCCCTTTGCTTACCAGGTACGTACGCAGCAGGGCCGGGGGCAGCCGCGCACTATCGAACTGGTTATAATAATACAACGCGCTGTCATATTTATGCTGACGCGTCTTCAGCTCTGCATATACCGCCGCATCCCACGGGTCCATCTGTTCCGGTTTATCCCTTCCAAACGCCA
>DASZOW010000772.1:0-6404 GCA_035550615.1 Puia sp. | reverse complement strand
CATGAAAATAACCATTACCAGCAATGAAGAAGCGTTCGATGTCACTGCCGCCTGGCGGATCATCGGGCAGATGTTGGAAAAACCGGATGCGGTCATCGGCCTATCCACGGGGCAGACGACGATCGGGATGCACCGGATCGTGTCGGAGATCTTTGCCAACTATCCCTGGGAGGTGTCGGGTGTGACCCTATTCAATGTGGATGAGTTTACCAATCTGCCGAGGGAATATGCGGGCAGCTGTTATATGACGATCCTGGCGCAGATTGCGGGGCCGCTTGGCATTGCCGAGGGGAATTTTATCATGCCGCCGACGATGTCCGCGGATTTCGACGCGGAGGCGCGGTTATTCGAACAGCGGTTGGCGGAGCGCGGCGGCGCCGATCTGCAGATGCTGGGTATCGGGCTGAATGGGCATATCGGGATCAATCAGCCGGGCACTCCCTTTGAAAGCGAGACCTGGGTATCGCCGATGGATGCCGACCTCGAGGCGCGTTTACGCCGGGAGGCGCAGGTATCCGCGGACACGGAGCTACGCGGGCTTACCCGGGGCATCAGGAATATCATGCATACGCGGAAGATCGTGCTGATCGCGAAGGGTGCGCATAAGGCGGCCATCATCGAGCGGGCGATCCTGGGGCCCGTGACGACGGATATTCCTGCGTCGGTGTTGCAGCTGCATCCTAATTGCGAGGTCTTGCTGGATGCAGAGGCAGGTGCGCGGATCGCGGATCGGGCGGCGGCGCGGGGGTTCCAGTGGTAGCCAGCCGATGGATGTCGCGGGGCAGGGAGAAGGGCCGGTCGGCCGGCGTGGCGCCGAAGGCTTTGTTCGGTTTGTCGCCCATATAGAATGTGAGCGTCGCGCCGGATTTGATGTCCCTGAAATCGATGTATGACTTAGGATAGGGTTTGCCGTCGAGAGTGGCCCGTTGAATATAGATATTTCTTTTGCCGAAGTTGACGGTTGCTATCGTAAACTTTTTCCCCTCTCCTACTTCCAGGACGGCGTGGCGTACCAACGGGGTGCCGAAGACGAAGATGCCATTGGCCGGATTTACGGGGTAGATCCCCAGGGCCGACATCACATACCAGGCACTCATCTGGCCGCAGTCGTCATTGCCGCAGAGGCCATCGGGTTTAGCGGTATACATCTCGCGGGCGATGCGGGCGATCTTCTCCGCGCTTTTCCATTGATAGCCGGCGAAATCATAGAGATATGGGATATGGTGATTGGGTTCGTTGCCTTGTGCGTACATGCCGACAAGCCCGGAGATATCCGGCGGCGCCCCGCTGCCGAGCGAGCCGGTGACGACAAAGAGACTATCGAGCCTGGTCACAAAGGGTTTGTCGCCGCCCATGAGCGCGATCAGCTTTTCCACGTTCTGCGGGACCAGCCAGGTATATTGCCAGGCGTTCCCCTCCGTATAATCGTTCCAGTCACTGGTCGTCTGGTAGGGCTGGAATGGGTTGAAGGGCGTCCGGAAATCGCCGCTCGCCAGCACGGGACGCATGAACCTGGTCGCGGGATCGAAATAGCGGGTGAAATATCCGGCGCGTCTGGCGTATTGTGCTGCGTCCCGGGTTCTGCCGAGGCTGGCCGCCATTTGGGAGATACACCAGTCGTCGATGGCGTACTCGAGCGCTTTGGAAACGGATTCCCGCTCCTTGTCGGCCGGGATATAGCCTTCCTTTTTCAGATAGTTCATGCCATAGTCGTCGCGGGTCGAAGAGGCCTTCATGGCTTCCAGCGCCAGGTTGGGATCGAACCCATGAAAGCCGTTGAGCCAGGCGTCGGCGATCACGGGCACCGCGCTGTAGCCGACCATGCAGTCCGTTTCACGGCCCTGCAAGTGCCAGATGGGCAGTTTGCCCTGCTGTACATAGATGGCCAGCATGCTGTTGACGATATCGTTGACGCGGTCCGGCTGGATCAGGGTCATCAGGGGGTTCAGGGTGCGATAGGTATCCCAGAGAGAAAAGATCGTATAATTATTGTAGGGGGCATGTTCGATGACCTTGCCATCCGTGCCGCGATAGGTGCTGTCATGGTCGTTGTAGAGGGCGGGGGCGATCATGGTATGGTAGAGCGCCGTGTAGAAGATCTTCCGCTGGGTGGAGTCGCCGGGGGTGATCCTGATGCGGTTGAGCTCGCGGGCCCATTTCCCGTTACCCTGGCGGACGACGTGTTCAAAGTTCCAGCCGGGGATCTCCGCCATGATGTTGGCAAGGGCATTCTCGCCGCTGGTGTTGGAGACACCGATCTTCAGGAGCGCAGTTTTCGGCGAGGTTTTAAAGGAGATCAGGCCTTTGACCGTGTCGGCTTCGAGGGACATTGCGGAGACGGGTTTGTCGCCGTCGAGGATCGTAAAATCTCTGAGCGGAAAGCTGGTGCGGATGGCGAAGTAGATGCGGCGGTTTTGCGCCCATTGGGAGGAGTTACGCCAGCCGATGAGGGTCGAGTCGTCGAGCTTTAGCAGATGGGCGGAGATTTTGGGGTGTTGCCAGCCGGCGTCGAAATCGCCCTGAAAGAGATCGATGATGATATGGGCGGGGCGGTCGTGTGCCTGCGGAAATGTGTAGCGATGGAAGGCGACGCGTTCGGTGGCGGTGAGCTCGACGCGGACCTTATGATCTTTGAGCCAGACGGAGTAGTAGGCGGGACGGGCGATCTCGCGGCGGTGGTCATAACGGGAGGCATATCCGGAGGAGGGGTCCAGCTGCGTACCGGGTTCGGTGCGGACTGCGCCGGTATAGGGCATGATGAGGATATCATTGAGATCGGGGATGCCGGTGCCATTGAGGTGGTTTTGGGAAAAGCCTTTGACGACGCTGTCGGAATAGTTGTAGCCGGAGCACCAATCCCATCCCTTGTTAATATTTGTAGGGCCTACCTGGACTGCGCCAAAGGGAACACTGGCGCCGAGAAATACGTGGCCATGGGCGGCGCTACCGATATACGGATCCACATAAGTCAGTGGAGCGGGTTCTTCAGCAGGCTGAGCGGAAAGTGTGAAAACAGAAAAAGTGGCGAGAAAAGAAATGAGTAATTTCATCTGGGAAATAATATTTTTAAAAGGACAGATGGAACCTGGCTAAAGGCGCGGTTTCAGCTTATAAAGATACGACCAATGAGCAAGTATTTTCAAATCGTCGTAGTGATGTCGTATGTGCTGGTCACCATCTTTGCGTTCCAGGCGGTGCTGGTGTCATCGGGTCTCAAGTACCCGCTTTATATACAATGGCTGGTGGTCCCGGGTTGGGTGTTTTGCTGTTTTGGGTCGGCTTATATCCGGGCGGGGGTATCGATGTTCATGAATTCGCGTTACCGGAGGCCCCTGCTGGCGGAAGAGGAAAGACTTTACCCGGCTATCGGGGAGCTGTTGGCGAAGGCGGGGTCTAAACGGGAGGTGCGGATCTGGATCGACGAGTCGAGGGAGATGAATGCATACGCCACAGGTTATCATACGATAGCCATTTCGAGACAGCTGATGGAAAGGCTTTCGCCGGGTGAGCTGCGCGGGGTATTGGCCCATGAGCTGGGACATCTGCTAAGCGGGGATACCGCGGTGGCGGCGGCGTTTGCGACGGCGGGGTTGTTACCGCAGGCGGTGTATGGCGTCTACCGGCTTGGGGCGGTGTTTGTGCGAAGGGTTCTGCTGACCGTGTCGGCGGTCGAGACGGGCAGGGGGGCGATCCGGGTGAACCGGGTCAGTATTCTCTGGGCGGCCATCGTACTGGCGTGTTTCGGCTACCTGCTGTACCGGGCGCATTTGCTAAAGGCGGTGATCCCGGTGACGCTTTTCGTGTTGTTGTTCTCCGTACTGAACCGGGTCTTCCGTTTCCTGGCGCTGATGCTGTCGCGGTTAGCAGAATACCGGCAGGATGCTTTTGCGTTTCGGCTGGGGTATGGGGACGGGTTGCGCAGGGCGCTGGGGAAACTGGCGGTAAGCGGGGAGGTGGAGGTCAACAGGTACTTTATCATGATGCATAGTACGCACCCGGTGATCTACAATAGAATAAGAAAGTTAGAGAAGTTACTACAGATGCGGCAGATTGCCTGACAATCGATACTTTCGGCTTAAAATCTCTACCACCATCATGCTAAAAGAATGTCTCCTATTTAGCGCCCTTTTGGCTTTTGCCGGTGGGGCGCGAAGCCAGTATGTCGACAAGGTCACCGACCCGGTGGATTATGTAAACCCGCTCATGGGAACGCAGAGCACCATCGAGCTGAGCAGCGGCAACACGTACCCCTCCATAGCATTGCCCTGGGGCATGAATTTCTGGACGCCGCAGACGGGCAAGAATGGAGACGGCTGGCAATATACGTATACCGCCAACAAGATCCGCGGGTTCAAGCAGACGCATCAGCCCAGCCCGTGGATGAACGACTTTGGAGAATTCAGCCTGATGCCGGTACAAGGAATGAAATTTACGGAATCGGCCCGCGCCTCGTGGTTCTCGCACCAGGCGGAGGTGGTGAAACCCTATTATTACAAGGTCTATCTCGCCGATGCCGATGTGACCACGGAGCTGACGCCTACGGAGCGGGCGGTGCGTTTCCGGTTCACCTTCCCCAGGACGGATAGCGCCAGCATCGTCGTCGACGCCTATAATCGCGGGTCTTATATCCGCGTCATACCCGGTGAGAATAAGATCGTGGGTTATACGACGCGCAACAGCGGGGGCGTTGCAAGGAATTTCAAGAATTATTTCGTGATCGTGTTCGACAGGCCATTTTCGACGGTCCATACGTGGAAGGACAGCACGCTGACCGATTCTATGGAACTGACCGACAAACATGTCGGGGCGATCGTCGGCTTTAGCGCTCCGCGCCGGGGAACGATCGTCAATGCGCGGGTCGCGTCCTCGTTTATCAGCATCGAGCAGGCGGAGCAAAATCTCAAGGAGATCGGGTCCGATGATTTCGAGACGGTGGAAGCCAAAGGGCGGGCGGTCTGGAATGCCACGCTGAAACGGGTGTCGGTAGAAGGCGGCACCATCGACGAGATGCGGACCTTCTATTCGAGTCTTTACCGGATGTTGTTCTTCCCGATGCGCATCTATGAAAAAGACGCCACGGGGCATATCATCCACTACAGCCCTTATAACGGGACGGTCCAACCGGGATATATGTTCTCGGGCACCGGGTTCTGGGATACCTTCCGCGCGTTGTATCCTTTCCTCAACCTGGTGTATCCATCGATGAACAAGGAGATGCAGGAGGGGTTGATCAACGACTACAAGGAAGGCGGCTGGCTGCCGGAATGGTCGGATCCGGGGTATCGCTCCGTGATGATCGGCAACAATTCGGCATCGGTGGTGTCCGAAGCGTGGATAAAGGGGTTGCGCGGGTATGATATCAATACGCTCTACCAGGCTTTGCTAAAGGATGCCAATGCGGCGGGTCCTGTGCCGGCGGTAGGCCGGGAGGGCGTCGAATACTATAACACCTTAGGGTATGTGCCTTATGACGTACATATCAACGAGAATGCGGCGCGGACGCTGGAGTATGCGTATGATGATTTTGCGATCTACCGGCTGGGCAAGGCGCTTGGGCGGCCGGCGTCGGAGGTGAAGGTGTATGCGGATCGTTGTCTGAACTACAGGCATCTTTTTGACCCGGAGCATAAGCTGATGCGGGGAAGGAATAAGGATGGAAGTTTCGAGACGCCTTTTAACCCGTTTAAGTGGGGGGATGCGTTTACCGAGGGCAATAGCTGGCATTATACCTGGGGGGTATTTCATGATATCCAGGGGCTGATCGATCTGATGGGCGGAAAGGCGGCATTCGTGCATATGCTGGACAGCGTCTTTGTGATGCCGCCGGTGTTCGACGACAGCTATTATGGCGAGGTCATCCATGAGATCCGGGAGATGCAGATCGCGGGGATGGGGCAGTATGCCCATGGCAATCAGCCGATCCAGCATATGCTCTACCTGTATAATTATGCCGGCGAGCCGTGGAAGTGCCAGTATTGGGTGCGGCAGGCGATGAGCCGGCTTTATCATGCCACGCCGGATGGGTATTGCGGGGATGAGGACAATGGGCAGACGTCGGCGTGGTATGTCTTCTCGGCGCTGGGTTTTTACCCGGTGTGTCCCGCCTGCGGGCAATATGTACTGGGGACGCCGTTATTCCGCAAGGCCGTGCTGCACCTGGAGAACGGGAAGGACTTTGTGATCAGCGCGCCGGGAAATAATGCCGCTAACGTGTATGTGCAAGGCGCCATGCTGAATGGCAAGCCTTATACGAAGAACTGGATCGCGCATTCGACGATCATGGCGGGGGGTGAGTTCAGGTTGACCATGGGGGCAATGCCGAATAAGACCAAGGGGGTTGCCGCCGAGGATTATCCCTATTCGTTCTCGACCGCCAAAGACAGAGGAGGTACCCGGGTTAGCCA
>DASZOW010000771.1:0-5224 GCA_035550615.1 Puia sp. | reverse complement strand
ACATTGATGGCCCACTGGTCGGCCAGCGGCTCCCGGGTGTAAGGCAGCGTCGGCATATAATCCGGCGGACCGAATTCGGTGAGAATTGTCATCACCTCTCCTTTCTCTTTCTTCCGCCGCAATACTGTATCCCACCAGCCGAAATGTGCTTCGACCGCGCTCTTCCATTCCGGCGCCCGCGGATCATTGACCTGCGGACCTTCGGGATGACCTATCCGCGCATGAATATGATCTACCCGGTCCAAAGCCACCGCAAGCGTCGTCGGCTGATCGCTCAGCAAGCTCTCGCTCACCGCGCACCAGTGACTCACATCCAGGGTCAGCCGCAGCTCGGGAATAGTGTCGATAAAATGGCGCGCCACCGGCGCCGCAAACAACATCCGGCTCCGGTGCGTTTCATGCAGTATTTTGATGCCGGTCTCCCGGCTAAGCGCCGTCGTCAGTTCGATAAAGCGCTTGTTCTCGTCATACGAGAAATAATCTCTGCCGGAATGGCAATTGATATACAGCGGACGCTGGACCGTATTCCGCGCAGCACCCTCCACCATCCGCTTGAAATGTTCGAAATGCTCGGCAAAAACGCTCTCCGACCCGGCGACGAGGAACCCGACCTCCAACTTATACTTGGCCAACATCTCGAATACGGCCCTCTGCCGGTCAGGTTCCAGCGACCACCAGATCTCGATCCCGTCATACCCCGCATCACGCACCCTGGCGCCATATTCATCCAGCGTCCCGGGAAAGCCCCAGTCTGTGGCCATGATCTTGAGCTGAAAACCGGCATTCGCCGGAGCCGCCATCGCCTCAGCAAATGGCTCGAATAAAATACCTGCAGTAACCATAGCGGTTTGGGTTAGGAATGTTTTTCGGTTCATAGTTGATGTCACGTCTCGATGTTGATGTCACGTCTCGATCACCTCCCGGATAACATTGCCCTTGACATCGGTCAGCCGGAAGGGCCTGCCCTGGAAATCATAGGTGAACCGGGTATGATCGAAACCTAGTTGATTGAGTATGGTAGCCTGTACGTCGAAGGTATCGACCTTCCCCGACACCGCGCTATAGCCGATCTCGTCCGTCTCCCCATGTACATGGCCTTTTTTGATGCCTCCACCCGCCATCCAGATGGTAAATGCATCGGTATGATGATCCCGTCCCTTAAAAGGATTCGGTTTCCCCTCCCGGTTCTCCATCATGGGGGTGCGACCGAACTCCCCGCCCCAGACCACCAGCGTCTCGTCCAGCAGGCCCCGTTGTTTCAGATCGAGGATCAGCGCGGTCATGGCCCGGTCGACCTGCCGGCATTTGTTGATGAATCCGACGTCGATGGCCAGCGAAGCATCCGTGCCATGGCTATCCCAACCCCAGTCGAAGATCTGCACAAAACGTACGCCTTTTTCCACCAGTTTTCGGGCAAGAAGGATATTGTTGGCCAAAGATCCCTTCCCGGGCTGCGCACCATAAAGCTCATGGATATACGCAGGCTCGTCACTGATATCCATCACCCCCGGCACTGAGATCTGCATCCGGTAGGCCATCTCGTATTGTGAGATTCGGCTCAGTATCTCAGGATCTTTGTAATCTGCATACTCCTGCTGGTCTACCGCGTTGATGGCATCTATCGAAGCCTTCCGTAGATCACGGTCCATCCCGTCGGGATCTTTGATGAACAGGACCGGCGAACCTTCGCTCCGGCATTGTACGCCCTGGTAAACGCTCGGTAGGAAACCGCTTCCCCACACGCTTTTCCCCGCATCTACGGTCCTGCCGCCACTGGTGAGCACGACAAAACCGGGCAGGTTCTGATTTTCCGTCCCCAACCCGTATGTCACCCAGCTGCCCATGCTGGGCCGGCCGAGACGCGGCGAACCGGTATGTACCAGCAGTTGCGCCGGCGCATGGTTGAACTGATCAGTAGTCACGGCTTTCAAAAAGCTGACCTCGTCCACGATGCCGGAGAAATGCGGCAGATTCTCGCTTACCCACGCCCGGCTCTCGCCATATTGTGCAAACCTGGCCTGCGGTCCCAGCATCTTGGGCACGCCACGGATAAACGCAAACCGCTTTCCTGCCAGCAAGGACGGCGGACAATCCTGTCCATCCATCTTATGCAATTCCGGTTTATAATCGAAAAGCTCGAGCTGCGAAGGCGCCCCGGCCATATGCAGATAGATAATGCTCTTGGCTTTCCCCGGGAACGGCGGCAGCTTCGTCGCCAGCGGATGCGCGGGGTCAAAAGCGATGTCATAAAAGCCGTCGGAGCTACCAGGGCCAGCTGAAGATGCGGAATACCCGCCCGGCGAAGCCGTTCTGTGACAGCCCAGCAAAGCCCCCAGCGCAAGCCCGCCCAGGCCCATGGCGCTCTCCTTCAGAAAATGCCGTCGGCTATAATAACGCATCGCCGCCCGCACCCGCTCCTGCTCAGAGTTATTCATAATCAGTTTTTCGTTATCACTTCATCTAAATTCAGTAACGCATTGGCCACCACGACCATCGCCGCCCGCGAGTCGCCATCCGCCCCGGCCACAGTCGAAATCCCCAACATCGCCGCCGCTTTAGCCGGCGACGCCGCAAACCTCCCCAACGCTTTCCTATACAACCCCATCAATACCTCCAATTTCCGCGGCGGGATATCCTGGTACAACATCCACCTATATCCTACCCTGATCGCAGCCGCGGGGTCCTCCCCGGCAACGCTGTCCATCCGGTGTGCAAAATGCCGCGCCATATCGAGATACACGGAATCATTCAACGTCACCAATGCCTGTAACGGCGTATTGGTCCGGATCCTTCTCACCGTACAAAGCTCGCGCGACGTCGCATCCCAGGTTATCATCGCAGGATAAGAAGCCGTCCGCTTCCAGTATGTATATAACGCCCTTCGATATTGCTCCCTGCCCGCCGAGGCCACCCACGTAGCGCCATTCCACGGCGACATCCAGATGCCTTTCGGCTGGTATGGGAACACGCTCGGACCATACATCTCGGGATAAAGCTGTCCACAGATACAAAGATCCTGATCGCGCAGCTGCTCGGCGCTTAACCTTACCCGTGCCCCCCGGCTAAGCCACCGGTCCACAGGATCCGCCGCGTAAGAGACCGGCGTCACCCGGCTGTCCTCCCGGTATGTCGCACTCATGACGATCGTCTTGAGCAAACGCTTCAGGCTCCATCCGTCTGTATTCATGTATTGCCACGCGAGATAATCCAGTAATGCCTGGTGTGTCGGCGGACTGCCCTGAGTACCCAGGTCTTCCAGCGTTTCTACGATGCCGGCCCCGAAAAGCTGCTCCCAGATCCGGTTGACCATGGTCCGCGACACCAGCGGATTCTGTCTGCTCGTCATCCACATCCCCAGCCCCAGTCTGTTACGCGGGGCGCCTGCGGGCATACAGCCGCTCAGCAGTGCCGGAACGCCGGGGTTGACGGCCTGCCCCTTCACCAGCCAGTTGCCTCTTTCAAAGACATTCGACACGCGATGCATGTCCGGCGGATTCTCCATCATCACCGGCGTCGTAGGCGCCTGTTTCGTCAGCAGGGTCCAGAACACAGCTTTGTGGGCGGCATAACCCGCAAACCCTTCCCCCGGGAAACGTTGCGTAAAACAAAACCAGTCATACAGGATTCCGTTCTGCAGGGCATTCTTCAGCCGCGGGTTCTTATAGGTAAGATAGATGTCGTGTACTCCTTTTGCCCCACGCAGCTCTGCCTCCGCAATCGTCCAGCCCTTAGTGGGCGTCACCCGCACCTCGCCGATCACCGGCCCTCCGACGCTATCCAGGTGCAACGCCCATGTTCCGCCGGGCGCCAGCGTCTGCCATCGGAAGATCAGCAGATCTCTTCCACCATCGAGATCCACGGCCCGCAAACGCGCCGAACCATTCTGCCGGAAGGCCAGCCACTTGGTATCGTTCAGCTCGCCGTTTACAAAATGGTCCGCAGTAAGGCTATTGATCGACGGCTGCCAGGTTCGTACCAGCTTACGGATAACATGCGCTCTTTCCGCGCCCGCCACCCGGCTAACCCAACCCGTTAGTGAATCGAGCCGCACCCGGTCGGTGTCGTTGAGATCGCGCAGCAGCGGATAATCTGCATAGCTGTCTTCATCCCGCGTATCATTGAAATACGCCATGAATTTATAGTATTCCTCGTGGTGAAAAGGATCGTAAGGATGACTATGGCACTGTGTACACGCAAACGTCGTCCCCATTATCGCCTCCCAGGTGGTGTTGACCCGGTCCAGCACGGCCGCCGTCCGGAACTCTTCATTGTCGGTGCCGCCCTCGTCATTCGTCATCGTATTGCGGTGAAAAGCCGTGGCGATATAATCGGCGTCGGTCGGATTCGGAAGCAGATCACCCGCGATCTGCTCGGTCAGGAAACGATCGTACGGCATGTCGGCATTGAAAGCCCGGATCAGCCAGTCGCGATACCGCCAGATCTCACGGCCATCATCCCGTTCATAACCTTTTGTATCGGCATAACGCGCCAGGTCCATCCACATCGATGCCCACTTCTCGCCAAAATGCGGCGAAGCCAGCAGCGAATCTACCAGCGTCTCGTATGCGCTGGCGTCCTTGCTTTGCAGATATTGCCCGGCCACCGCATCGGAAGGATACATGCCCGTGAGGTCCAGCGAAACGCGGCGCAGCAGGACGGCCCGCGAAGCCTCGCCCGCCGGCTCGAGATGCTCTTCGCGTAATTTGTTCAGCACATACCGGTCGATATCGTTGCGTATCCAGGGATCGTTGAGGACAGGCACTGCCGGCGCCGCCACCGGAATATAGGCCCAATGCTCGCCCCAATGTGCTCCCTGCGCTACCCATTTTCGCAGGATCGCGATCTCATCGGCGGACAAGGGTTCATGTTTATAGGGCATCCGCTCTTCGGGGTCCTTAAGCGTCAGCCGGCGGATCATCTCGCTATGATCGGGGTCGCCCGGCACGATCGCCGGTTTGCCGGAAGCGGTCTTCGCCAGCGCGTCCGCCTGGAAAAGAAGGCTGAATCCGCCCTTGGCCCGGACACCGCCATGACAGCTGATACATTTCCTGTTGATGATGGGTTTTACCTGCGTATTGAAATCGATGGTCTCGGAGTGCATGAGACACGCTGCGGTAGTAAGCAGCGTTATGATCACGCCACTGGCGTATAGGGTCAGTCTGGTGGAGCTGGCAGGCATATCGTTGAGTCTCTGAAGTTAAGGGTTTTTCGGCAACTTTCCCCT